>NZ_JBBPAO010000003.1:0-47470 GCF_038009245.1 Cytobacillus sp. FSL R7-0680 | reverse complement strand
TAGGCCTAGTGACAGGGTTCCTGCTGTAGACCGCAAAGTAACTTTGGAGAAGTAATAAAATCCTATTTTTTTAGTTCTTCAAGCTTTCTTCTATTGACTGCTCTGTATAAGGAACCTTGTGATATTCCAGTTGCCGAGACAATCTCCTTTATGGAATATTCCTCACTATCATACATCCTTAGCGCAACAGCAAGCTTTTCTTTATCCAACTTGGGTCTACCTAATGTTTTCCCACGCCTTTTACTTGCTTCAAGTCCTTCCTTTACTTTCTCAGCAATAAGGTTTCTTTCTAATTCTGCAATGACACACATCATTTGGAACATGGCTTTGCCTGTAGAGGTTCTTGTATCCATATTTTCTTTTAAAGAAATGAATTGCACCCCCATCTCTTCTAACTGGGGTAGCGTCAGGAAAATGCGGATTTACAACGATAAGGAATTTCCAATATAAAAAGCCTGATTTCCCATCACCTAAATTGAGAAATTAGGCTCTTTTTTCGTTACTCCATAAACAGCATTCTATTACTGAATATGTAATTTACTTCGGGATAACAGGGACCCAGAGTTCGTGTCTTGGTTTATGCTTCGGACCGTAATAACATTCTATACACGGTAAATTTGCAAGTTCATACTCGGAGGTAGGGACCCACTCGGAATATAAACGTTTCCATGCATCCACTATGTTCGGAAAAACTGCCCATGTACTTGCGGGAATAATAAGCGTCTCCATATTTTCTGGGGATTCCCCATCGTATCTTACGCCCATGAAATAGGAAAATTGTTCATCTGTTATGGCAGCTTCTTTTCCGCAAACCCCCAGAAGGCTTTCAAGCGTGCATTTTGGATTTTCCCATGACATATCTACTAGTTCTTGCATAAATCCATCTTTTTTCGCAGTGTTCCAAAGCGTAGGGATTGTTTTAAATGCTCTGCTTGTTTTTACTGGCTTACTTTTTCCAACAATTCTTAATTCAAAATCAAGGTTTTCAATTCTGTACTCCATCTCGGTATCTCCTTTAATAGAAATTTGAAAGGAAATTCTGGGAAAGGCTTTTAACTGTACCCCTCTATTACGAGCATTGGAAGGGGTTACTCCATGCATTTTTTGAAAAGCACGTGAGAAAGTATCAGAAGAAACATAACCATATTTAATTGCCACATCAATGATCCGAATATCACTTTTTTGAATTTCAAATGCTGCGAGTGTTAACCGTCTACGTCTAATATATTCTGATAGCGATATACCTGAGATTGAAGAGAACATTCTTGAAAAATGAAACTCAGAACAATTAGCTGCTTTTGCAATCTCTTTGTAGTCTATTTCTTCATTCAAGCTATTTTCAATGTAGTTTAACGCATTGTTCATTCTTTCTAGCCAATCCATAAGTTTACTCCCTTTCAATATTTACTTTAAAACAAAATAGATAATAATTGCCGACATTTCATGCCTAAAAATGTTGGTATCAAAAAATAAACCTTTTGATAGAATCAGGACAAACTATTTGTTTCCTTCCGATAGGCTTAGTGACAGGGTAGCTGCTCTAGACCGCAAGATTATTTCCAATAAAAGTAAAGTTGTTTTTTGATAATTTCGATAAGTATTGTTGATAGCTCACTATGTCGAAATTTATACTGTTTATAAAATGACATAGTGAGAAGAGGGAAACCATTGAAGAGAAATTGGAATCAAAATGAACTCGATGAACATTTTAGTTTATTGCCAAATTAAAATCACTTAGTGCTAAGTAAGAAAACAAGCGCAAACCGTTTAGGGTTTGCTGTCCTTCTTAAATATTTCCAACAGGAAGCACAGTTTCCTAACAAGAAGCAAGATGTGCCCAAAGAAGTTGTCCAACATGTAGCTGATCAAGTAGATGCTTCGGTAGAGGACTTTTTTGACAACTATGGTTGGGGTGGAAAAGAAAGAAGTTATACGGAACATCGAAAGGCAATACGTAACCTTTTTGGATTTCGAGAACTTACTGCAAACGACAAACATCTCTTCGCAGAGTGGTTAGGAGAACAGGTTCAGTTTACACATGATACCGACTACTTGAAAAATCAAGCATACAGTTTCTTTCGTACGTGGAAAGTTGAACCTCCTTCATTAGGAAGTTTGAAGCGAATGATTGAATCTGCTATCGATCATTTTGAAAAGAATTTATATAAAATGACCTATCAACAACTTTCTCCTAAGACCTGTTCACGATTAGATGCCTTTCTTGAATCACACTCTGATGAAGGGTCCGATGGTTATTTCGAAGCTAAAATTCCTGATGAAGAAAACAACGACATTTTAACCTTTCGCCAGTTGCTATCCTCTCCAGGCAAACCAAGTGTAAGTACGATGGAAATGGAAATCAAAAAACTATTAGCCATTCAACATCTTCAAATCCCTGATGGTTTATGTAAACAGATGTCTCCTAAACTAGTAAAAAAATATCGACTACGTGCAGCTACCGAAACCGTAACGGAATTGCGTGCTCACCCTGCACCTATACGCTATACCCTTCTTGCCATTTTATTTTCGCATCGTCATGAGGAAGTCATTGATTATTTAGCTGATTTATTGGATGAAATTGCGCTAAAATTCGGAAATAAGGCCAAAAATACAACCCGAAAAGAAGCAGTAGAAGAATTAGAAAGAGTCCAAGGGAAAAATAAACATATTGTCAATTTATTAAAAGCGACCGTAGATAACCCAGAAGGGGTCATTCAAGATACTCTATTCCCTATTGTTAGCTCTGATATGATTCGGGATATTATTAAGGACATGACAAAAAATAACCGGGAATACAAAGAAAAAATCTATACGAAAATGCACGCTTCTTACCAAGGTCATTATCGAAAGTCCCTTTCTAAAATTTTAAACAACCTTACTTTTCGCTCAAATAATCAAGTTCATCAGCCGATTATCGAGGCTATCCAACTAATGTTGATTTAAAATAAAGTCTGCTAATTTGTAAAAAAGTTCGATAATTTATAATAAAGTTTGATTAAAATTCCTGTATCAATGCAGGAATTTTTCATTCCGCAATCGGGCCAGATAACGGAATAAGAATTAGCAATGAACTTCTAAATCCGCGGGACATATGATGGGTTTATAATCATATATCTTTGGAGGTATGTTTTAATGAATAACCCTTTTTATATGTATCCTTATTATTCGAACACTTATTATAGTAATGGGCAAATGTGTAATCATGATAATATGTTTGGTCTTGGCTATGGAAATATGTCATATGCTAGGCGCTATGCAAATCAATATTGGTCATATCCAAACACTCAGGGATATACTAGTTCCATATTAAATGACCATGGAAAAGAACCTTTTGTAATAAATATCAATCAGGCTGCTAAACAAAATAATACCTATCGAGATACTATATGGACCGGAAGTCATTTGCAGGTGACCTTAATGAGTATTGACGTTGGAGATGATATAGGGTTGGAAATTCACCCTAAGGTTGATCAATTTCTACGAATTGAGGAAGGTCAAGGACTTGTTCAGATGGGTAAGAGTAAAGATAACCTGAATTTTGTAAGAAATGCGGGTGATGATTTTGCCATTATAGTACCTGCCAATACTTGGCATAATGTAACCAATACAGGTAATATACCGTTAAAGCTTTATTCAATTTATGCACCACCTAATCATCCTTTTGGTACTGTTCATAGAACAAAGGCAGATGCCGAAGGTTAGAAATCTATAGTCTTCTGGAATCGGGCGCAATTATTGAATAAGGTTATACCAGAATCGGGCCATTTTGTGGAATAAGCAGGAACTCGTTCAAGAATTTCCATTATTATTTAAGCATGCTATTTCAATTAACTGTCTGGTAAATAAAGAGTATTGCTTTTGACTGAAAACTTATCAATCCATATTAATTTTTAAATATGTTGAAACTTGTGAAAAAATAAAATGTGTTACAGTATGTGCGATTGGATTTACTTCATCAATAAACTTTTCTGTTTTATCGAACGTTTCAAATTGCATTTTAAGCATATAACACGCACTTCCTGCTATTCGATAACAGAATTCGACGTTTGGAAGTTTCTCAATATAATTTTTAAAAGATTTATAGTCACCATTTTTAACTGTTGCTTCAATTATGCATTGGATTGGTAAACCTAATTTTTCATAATTCACTTCTAAAGTATATTTTTTTATAACTCCAAATGATTCCATTTGCCTTACCCGTTCTGTTACTGATGGGGAGGACAGATTCACCCTTCTCCCAAGCTCGCTCATTGATAGACGGCTGTTATTAAGTAGTTCATCTAAAATTTTTTTATCAATATCATCTATTTTCATTTTTAAAGTCTATCCCCAATAATCGTTAATTTTATAAAAGATTAATTTGATAATCGTTATAAATTTAATTTGTTTTAGTGATTTTACTTTTTATAATTAATTTGTAATTAAATATAACAGGGAGGTACCTATATGGCAAGGATTGTTGGATCTAATTTCGGGGAAACACATTTTCAGAGACTATTGGGGCATAATAAAGAAGTAATGGAAGGATGGAATCAGTTAGGAAATGTGTTAGAAAAAGATGGACTACTAACATCTGAATTAAAGGAACAAGTAAGGAGAACATTAGCCCAAAGTAACGGATGTGAGTATTGTAAGGCGAAAGGAAAACCTGATCCAGATAAGTTTAATGAAAAAACTTCTATTGCAGTAGGATTTGCAGAAGTCTTTTTAAAACAAAAGGGTGACATAGCTGATTCATCTTTTGATATTTTAAAAGAATATTTCACTGAAGAGGAAATAAGTGAATTATGTGCATTTATCTCTTTTACAACTGCTTCACAATATTTTGGTGCAATGATGAAATTAGAACCTTTAAATTAATATTCTATTCATTCCATTATCGGGCGCGATTGTTGAGCAACACAGGTAGAAAATGATCAAACTTTTTTATAAAAACCAAACTTAAATCTGCTAAAGAAGAATCCTTTTTGATTAATCTTTTTTTCAAATGGATTCTTCTTATTTATCGTAAAATAAGGATTTGCGAGATCTTTTTGCTCAAACTTTATTTCAAAGCTACAACTAATTCGAGAGTATGGGGAAAGTGGGCAGCGTTATTTTGCTGCTGGTGATGAAGTTCCCATTGAAGGCGTAATTCAGCCAAAATGGAAAGACGTCATTGTCGAGACAGACAGCAAAGGGATAGAAAGAGTAAATCGAATCAACTATGAAATTGCAGTGATCCAATCGCTTCGCACTCGACTTCGGTGTAAAGAAATTTGGATTGAGGGTGCTGATCGATATCGAAACCCAGATGAAGATCTCCCTCAAGATTTTGAAGAGAACAAGGAAGAATATTTTCAAGCACTGAAAGCACCACTTGATGTAGAGCCTTTTATTGAAGATATTCTACAGTTGATGAAAGATAAACTCCATTTATTGAATCAAGGGCTAGGAGATCATAGTAACGAAAAAGTAGCCATTACTACCAGAAATAATAAAGGATGGATTAGAGTCACTCCACTCGAAAAGCAACCAGAACCTCCACATGTGACGATGCTTAAACAGGAGATTAAGAACCGTTGGACCGACATTAACCTATTGGATTTACTAAAAGAAACAGATTTTCATACGGAGTTTACCAAACACTTTAAAACCACCGCCAATCGAGAGATTTTAGATCGAGAAACCGTCCAACGAAGGCTTCTTCTAAGTTTATTTGGATTAGGAACGAATACAGGTTTGAAAACAGTTTCTGCTGGAAACCATCTAGATAGTTATCGAGAACTTCGATATATACGCCAAAAATTTATTCATAAGGATCATTTGCGAAAAGCCAACGCCGAGGTTACCAACCATATCATCTACAATCGAATGAAAGAGGTATGGGGAGAAGCTACCACTGCATGTGCTTCCGATTCAAAACATTTTGGCTCTTTTGATCAGAACTTGCTTTCAGAATGGCATCCTCGTTATAAGAAGCATGGAGTCATGATCTATTGGCATACAGATCGAAAATCAGCTTGTATCTATTCTCAGCTTAAGTCCTGCCTTTCTTCTGAGGTGGCAGCAATGATGGAAGGGGTTCTTCGTCACTGTACGGACATGGAGGTTGACAGAAATTATGTCGATACACACGGACAAAGTGTCGTTGCATTTGCTTTTTGTCATCTACTTGGTTTTAAACTGATGCCACGGTTTAAAAATATTGGATCTCAAAAGCTATATCGTCCAGAATCCGGCATGAATGAGGAATATCCTCACCTACAACAGGTTTTAAGTAGACCGATTAACTGGGATCTTATTCGGCAACAGTATGAACAAATCATTAAGTTTGCAACTGCTCTACGGTTAGGTACTGCTTCTGCCGAATCCATATTAAAGCGATTTACAAGGGATACGAAACATCCAACCTATCAGGCTTTATGTGAATTAGGAAAAGCGATTAAAACGATCTTTTTATGTGATTATTTACACTATGAAGAGATTCGAAGAGAGATCCATGAAGGATTAAATACAGTGGAACAATGGAACTCAGTGAATACTTATATTTTCTATGGGAAAAACAGTGAGATTCGTTCCAATTCGATAGAAGATCAAGAGGTGTCTGCCTTATCACTTCAATTGCTGCAAAATTGCTTAGTCTATATGAATACCTTAATGGTACAAGAGGTTCTTTATGACAACAACCAATATTGGTTGAAGAAAATGACTCCAGAAGATTTTAGGGGATTAACACCTTTATTTTATCATCATGTCAATCCATACGGAACTTTTGAACTCAATATGAATCAGCGAATACCTATTAAGTTGAAGGTGTCGTAGTTTTTTATCATTTTGATCGGTGACAAAAGCCAGCTAATATCCCATCAAGATATTAGCTTGAGGACTTTGAGGTTGATGCGAGAAAAATTCATATACGTGATCGAGGTGAATTGTCCAATCTAGCTGAAATTAAAACGGTATGTAGTCCCCGTAGTATTGATGTATCTGCACAATGATAGGGTGCTTGCCTTGCTTACTTTTTTATCAACTGATAGTTATACTTTTAAAATCATAACTCTGAAAATACCCCCTTATCTAGCAATGATTTTTGCAAAACTTAAGACATAAGGTAAGCATCACTTTTCCCTTTTTGGGAGCTAACTCTGCTTTGTTTTTCCTTTTAAATAAGAGATACCTAGTAACAAAAATGGAATAGGAAACAGGACAATCATATATGCGTAAATATCTAATGTTTTATCTAGCCGAAGATGTTCTTTTGATAAATAGTACGTACCAAGGAATACGAGTAAAACAAACCCCGTAAACCCAAATCGTCTTATCCACTTTGAGGAAACCTTTGATACAGTTATATCATAAGCGATTCGGAAGTATAGACTGCAGCGTATGTATGTCCCTACAGCCATTAATAGTAATCCATAAATATCAAAACGATCAATGAATCCTAAACTAATAATTCGTACTGACTCTAATGCGGGGTATACAGAATTATCAGCCTGACCTAATCCGAAAATCGTAATACTACCTATAGTTGTTGAAAACATCATAAGTGCATTTAACAAAATTCCAATACTCCATAGTAAAAACATTCGTTTTTCACGAATGTTTTGAATGGGTAGAAATAAAAGTAGTAATAATTCTACCCATATACTTAAAATTATCAAAGATCCCCATAATATTGGATTCCAACCAAACTCAAATATAGGTTGGAGCTCACTCCAATCTTTCATTGGTCTGTCCAAAATCGTGACTGTATGTCCAGTCGCCATAGCAATTATTGCTAGTATTCCTGCCGTTAATGCAATTCTTTTAATACCTTTTGAAGCTGCATAAACAAAGAATAACAAAAACCAGACCAGTATAGCCAATCGTGGTGTCTCAGGAAAAAAGGCAATGTAGATAAAATCAACTAACAAAGCAAACGAGAAAATTGTTAAAAATAAAAAGTAGATAATGAAAATTATCTTTATCATCACTCCAAAAGGTTTTCCTAATAAATTGTGAAGCATATCAGAAATATTTTGTTTTGGGTATTTAAGTCTCAAACGATAAATGGAGATTGCCAACGTAAATGCTGCCGGAAGTGATATAATTATGGAAATCCAAGCATCTCTCCCAGCAACATCGAGCATTAACGGAAGAATCACGACATGTCCCATGATTGGAAGCGTCATTATTAATAAAAAAAGTGTCTCCCATTTCGTTAACATATCAGTAATCTCCTTCTTCATTGTCCATAGAATCTATCGTTTATAAGGGTTGTTATAAGGCTTTTTGTGATTTTTTTCTACACTTTTATTAATAAGACCTTGATGAGTAATATTTGTATGAACATCAATCATTATATCTGCATTAGAAAAAATCTCATTCCATTCAGATTGGACATTTTTCCATTGTTTAGGATATTTTCTGTAGGTTTCCAGTCCAATTCCTGATATATCAGTCTTTATTACCTTTTGAAGCTTATTCAAAGTTAAACGTACGGATTTTTCAGTCTGATTTGATACTTCTTCTTCAACTTTACTTATCCATTGATCATTTATATTCCTATTCGTAGTATTATCAGCTAAAGTTCCCTCTATCTCGATTTTCAGATATGCTTCAAGCTGATTACCATCTAATGTTGGATTTATTTCCGTTTCTAATTTCTTTATCTCTACAGAGATCTTCTCCTTGTCATTCAGAGATACAGTTTTACCTCGAGATACAGTTTTACTTCCGCCTTTTACCTTGTTTAAAAGGACATTCAGCCCAACAGTTTCATCTGTATTCAGTTTACCGACCATTTTATAAGTGTTAATAACAGCAGTGCCGTCTATTGAAGTAATTGCTTTACCCTTTTCTTTTCTTGTTCGAATTATCGGCAAATAGGCATTAGGAATAGGGCCCTCAATTAACTTATAAAATTCATACATTTTTACGGATGTAAATTCAGCAATATATTGTGTTTGTTCTAAAGCAGAAACTATTTCTGCCGAAGAAAGATCTTCATAAAGTGTAGAAGTACCCAAAATATCAATTGGCTTTTCTTCTGTAATGAAAAGATAACTATTCAAACGAAACATTTGATCGCGTCTGCTTTCATCAAGGTAGTCAATAAAATTATCTTTTGCTAATTCCTCACCAATCACCCATAAACGAGTATGCTCAAAATAAAGCCGACGTTTCGCATCTTTTATGAATTCTCTTGCGCCTTGTATCAATGAGTCCGCGTCTCTTTCTAATAGAATATTTTGGCCATTTCCTCCGCCCCCCTCTCCTCCACCTTGTTCACTTGGTCCAGTTGGTTTTATGATTTCGACGCTAATTCGTAATTGTCCGTCAGATTTATCCAACCCTATCCCATGTACAAGTGCTGATTTATCAAGTTCTTGACTACTCCAACAGCCGGTTAATAAAAATAATAATGGGATGATAGTTAGCATCCTTACCATCATTTATCACCTGTTTTAGGTAATGATCTAATTCTAGTCTTACGCTGATTCGGTATACTTTTTGGTCGCTGTTTTTTCCACCTCAACGGCAAACGAATCAGTGAATCTTTCCAATCCTGAAAATAAAAAGGTGCAAATGGCGCCATAAATGGAATCCCAAACGATGTTAAAGAGATCATATGTGTTAATAAACCGAGCATGGCGACAATTAGTCCATATCCCCCGAATAAGCTACTAGCAATAAATAATCCTATCCTAAGAAGTGCGGTGACGTCTGCAATTGGGGTGATAACAAATGCAGCAATGTACGATATGGATACAACAATAATGGTCGGTGCACCAACAAGTCCGGCTGAGACTGAGACTTGTCCCAGAATCAAAGCACCAACAATACTTAACGCTGAGCCAATTTGTTGAGGAAGTCTGACACCAGCCTCACGGACAACTTCAAACATTAAAATCATCATGGCAATTTCCATTGCTAGAGGGAATGGGACCGTCTCTCGCGCTTGAATAATAGGGACAATCATATCAGATGGAATCATCACCTTATGAAAATTAATAGCTGCAATATAAATGCCTGGTAAAGAAATACTGATTACAAATGACACGAAACGCAGCATTCGAATGAAGGAACTATAATAGGGTCGAGAACTGTAATCTTCTATACTTTTTATATTTTCAAGAAATAGGGATGGAACAAACAAACTGACCGAATCCCCATTTACAATGATCACAATTCTTCCTTCCATTAATAAGGCTGAAGCTTTGTCAGGACGTTCTGTATTTCCAATCGTAGGGAAGATTGAAAAGGGATGGTCTTCGATGAATTGTTCGATTTCCCCTGAATTATTTATCTCATCCACTTTAATTTGTTCTAATCTTTGTTTGATCCGTTCAATCAATTTTGGATCCGCAATGTCCTTTACATATCCGATTGTAATATCCGTTTGACTATATTCACCAATTTTAATTGTTTCAAACTGTAAAGAAGGATGTGGGATTCTTCGCCGTAACAATGCAATATTAGTAGGTGATGATTCAATAAATCCGTCATGTGCTCCTCTCACAGCTCGATCAGATTGAGGTTCGGAGATTGCTCGAACCTCGTACCCTGGTGCATTTAGCAGTAATCCTTCACTATACCCATCCAGTAATAGTAACGTATTTCCCTTCAGTATTTGGTATACAGATTTTTCTAAATTATTTTCCTTCTTTGTGTTAAAAATAGAAATTCTTTCTTTTACTTGTTTTAATTCTTCTCCCATAGAGCTATCTAGAGATTCCTTAGTCAGTGGCTCTAATACATTATTGCGAATGGCATCTTCATCAATTAACCCGTCTACTATAACTAGTAGTGCTTTCAATGTGCGACCGTCATGTAATGGAATGATGAAATCATGAAAAATGATATCATCACTTGAATCTAACAGTTGTTTTAGTTTTTCTTCATTTTTATGAACATCCGATGAGAACAAAATTGAATTATTAAATTGTTCTTCCTGTGTCCATTTAGTATTTTGCTTCATTTTTTGCATAATGGATTTAATTTTTAAATAACGCATAGTTTAACCCATCCTAGAAAAGTTTGTTTTTTATACTGTTATTATGGCTTTTATAACTAATAATATGTGCCGTTTTTGGAAATGATATGTTAATGATTTTTGTGCGAATTACATTAATTTACTGGGAATTTATTAATATAGAAAGGTGGGGAGTAAGGTGGATCAAACAAAGTTAATAAAAATGATGATAGCTCTTAATATGAATTTTTCATGGTTATTGGGTATATTGGCTGGTTTAAATATTATTTTCTTTCCGTATGCAGGGGAAGATCCTCTTTTCCAGGCTTGGGCTAAAATGATTTTTTATTTTGGAAATGGATTAGTATTACAGTATGTCTTATTACATTTTTTCAATGAAGACGAACAAAAAACAAGAACAAAATAGGCTATATAAGCATGGTATACATATGAGTGAAGACATTATTAAAAATGTCCTTGGAACAAAACCAAGAGCTAGACATAAAGAGCAATATATTAATAATTAAGATCAATGCTTTTCAAATCCTATTATACATAGGGAAATCTTAAGCTTCGAATTCACTTTCTAATAATTCCTTCTCTTATTCAAGAAAATAGCCCTTTTCTTGAATAATTAACGTGTTTGAGAGGTTATTTAATCACACTCAAGCACACATAAATTTTAAACACTAAATTAATAAACTTTTTACTCAACTAGATTACCAAAAACCAGTGTTTTTGTAATGTCCCCCCATCGCCCTGTTACCCTTTGATTTTATTAAGATTAGCAGTTACCAAAAATAATTACCAAAAGTATTATCAAATACCTTTACAATAAGTGCCCCTCTAGTAAAATAAAAATATACAAGTTTATTGGAGGTTACAAATGATAATTGGTTATGCTCGGGTATCTACTATTGACCAAAATTTAGATCGGCAAATTGGTATGCTTAATGAATATGGTTGTGAAAAAATAGTTGAGGAGAAATTCACTGGTACAGTTAAAGATAGAAAAGGACTTCACCAACTTTTTGATGTCATCCGGAAAGGCGATACAGTTGTAGTGGAGAGCATCTCCCGTTTAGGACGTAAAACATTGGATATCCTCAACATTATTCAACAGTTAGAAGAGATGGGGGTGCAATTCATTTCTTTAAAAGAAAATATGGATACAAGAACCTCTACAGGCAAAGCCATGTTCCAAATGATGTGTGTCATTGCAGAATTAGAAAGAAACCTTATTGCTGAGAGAGTAAAGGAAGGACTTGAAGCAAGTAAAAGGCGTGGAAAAACATTAGGTAGACCCAAGTTGGATAAAGAAAAGCTTGCTGTTGCGCTAAGGATGTATGATAGTGAGGAATATTCCATAAAGGAGATTGTCTCGGCAACTGGAATATCACAAGGTTCCTTATACAGAGCAGTCAATAGAAGAAAGCTTGAAGAACTAAAAAAATAGGATTTTATTACTTCTCCAAAGTTACTTTGCGGTCTACAGCAGGAACCCTGTCACTAGGCCTAGAAGGGTGGCAGCCCTTCTTTTTATTTTATGCATTTTTTATAAGTCTTTATGATTAAAATCTAACAATTTCACTCCATTGGGAGTGACTCTTAATGTTAAGGTTTCTAACCCAAGAGGCGGGTTATGCGCTCCAACGAAAGTTCGGTATTGGACTTTGACGGTAAAATCATATACTCCTTTATTAACCTCTTTTTCTTCAGGAGTCTCCCCAGGTACATTTCTTTTTATACTAATAATTTTCGCATCAAATAAATCATAGGAACGATCGGTTCCGACTTTTTCATTTATAATTTTATAAACATAAGGGTTCAGTAAAGTTAAATAAGAGTCATATAAATTCTCATTATTAATCGAGTTAACATTTGCGCTTCCTACAAGAGGTTGGGTAAATAAATATATTCCTAAGAGAGCTATTAGAATTTTTGATTTCATTTTATTACTCCTTGTACAACGAAATTAACTACCATAAAATTAACATTCCTAAATTTTTATATAAATATTCACTTGTATGCCAATTTGGGGTGTTTTGCAGAAATTCTCTTTTAAAAGGTTTATCTGCAGAACAGTTTAATCTTTTTTGCCCAACCAATTATTAATGGCTACTTTTACATTCGTGGTCGTGTCTTTTACTTCGTCAAAAATAAAGGACAATAAATTGAACCACGATATTTCTTCGTTGTATGGATTATTTTTACTTACATACTTCATGACACGTTTTAATTCATCCATGCGTGATTGATCGAGTTGTTCATGCAAGAATAATTTCACCATGGCATTCAATAAGTTTGCATTCCGCACGCTGGCATCTAGTAATAAAGCGGTTGCTTTGGATGGTGTGACGTCTAAGGCGTCAGACAGCTTGCGAATGTCCTCATACGTCCATTGCGTGAATCGAACCGAGACCCGTTCATTTTTAGGCGATTGATACTTTCTTTGTAGCGACTCCCTTTCCAGTTGTCCAAAGAACGTAGTATTGAAAAACTGGTAATCTCTTCTGAAATATTGAGACAAGTATTCCATGACTTTTCTCGACTGCAAACCTTTCTCGCAAAGTATTTCTACAATATCTTTTACTGGTTGATTGGTGACATAAGACAATTGATAAATACAATTTTTTAAGTCAATGGAAATCGTCGGTTTGATATCTTTTTTTTTATCTGAACGTGTTTGTCTTTTCTTTTTCTCCCCTTCTTTCAACAAAATAATCCCCTCTTTTCGCTTGGTTTGCTTTAGAACAGTGTCATAGTGTTCTAGATTTATTTCATGTATATGAGAGATAGAGAGGAGGTATGTTTAAAAAGATTCATTGTTGACCAAACTTTTAGTAAAAGAGATTTAGGGAGGAACAACCGAAATGGAATTGACCAAAAAAGAAGCAGAAGAGTTAGCGAAAAAAATACGTGAGAATAGTAAAAAACATGGTATTCCTTTGAAGCCAAAGAAAGCGAAAAAAGCAAAATAAACAGCAATCCTTTCGTTAAGGACCGCCACCTTAAGGTGGTATTTTTCTTAAGAAAAAGGTTGTTTATAAGGCAGGTTGGCGAGCGTTTTCATGCATGTTTTCATTCATTCTTTAAAAAGAACAAATCGTGCTTTATCACTGTTTGTTGACATGTATATTTCATGACCAACAAAAGCGCAAACGAAAAGCCAGTTCCCACAAGGGTTCTGGCTTTTTGCAATTGCCGATAATAAGCAGTTATGTCTACTAAAATGTATGGGTGCTGTATATTTATTTGTCAAGAAATTATCCTTTTTAATTAGACCTTTAAGCTATAATGAAATTAAAAACAGATAGGTAGATTAAAAGGATAAGGGGATTAGAAAAGTGAAAAAAGCTATATTTATTACAGTTGCTTTATTTTTGTTAACGGGGTGCGGAGATGAGGAAGGAAAAAAAAAGAAAGTAGAAGCGGGTGAAGAAGTCGTCACCGAAGTGTCCCAACCTGAAAATACCGAAAGTAAAGAAATCAAACCTGATACAAAATCAATTGAAGGGGAAACCGAAGACGGTAGAGTGATAACAGCGTATCACTGGCATGATATCGAAGCGATGCCGAAAGCGGAAACGATACTGGAAGCGGTAGAAACGATATACGGAAAAGACCGTTATTATTATGAGGATACGAAAACAAAAATAGATTTAATGAAGCATATTTTTGAACCAGATAATGAAAAGCGTGGGTTTAATTATGAAATAGATGGAAAAGAAGAAGTGGTTTTTTTCAACAATCAATTTAACTTTGATTTAGTCATTGATAATAATGTAGATATGAGAATGGAAATGATAGACTTTATTCATTATCTGAAAGAAAGTAATTTGATTTTAACGGAAGAACAATTGAGAGATAAAGGACTTGAAAGACAATTTACTTATCAAATTCGATTATTCAACGAACGATTACCAGGTGAAAATTATAGTCAGCCGTCTATTTATTGGATGGTTAAAGCATCATCTTTGCTAGAAATGGACTTCTCAAACAAAGAAGGCATTTATAAAAAAATATATAATTTCGGACAATATGAGGGACCCTATCCGAGCGTTGACGAACAAAATCAAGAATAATAAGGAGGACTAGGTGTGGATTTAAAATAAAATCGCGACGTTTGTAAAAAAGATGCGATGTTTAAAACAAAGTTGCGATATTTATAAAAAAGATGCGAAGATTTACCCCTTTGAATATGCATTGTCCGAAGAGGGATTTTATGGTAAAAAATAACATGACGATATTCAACAATCGGGCCATATTGTGGAGTAGCCTAAAGAAAAATGGATTTATAATCATAGTGAGAAGAGGTTGTGAAGTTTGTTCTTAAACTAATATATGTAGGTTAACTGAATAAAAAAGCCAAGGATAATACTCCTTAGCTTTGTCATAATATACGGTTACTTACAAAGAATAAATCTATGCCATAAAAATATTCTTTGGAGGTAATGCAATATGACTGAACATCACACTAAACTAACTGCTTCTGAAATTGCTTCAATTTGGACTAGCTATACTCAAGATAGTATGTCCAAATGTGTTTTAGGTTATTTTTTAGAACATGTTGAAGATGAAGAAATTAGGTCTATTGTCCAATTTTCTTATGACCTTTCATCTACTCATATAGAAAAGCTAACAACCATATTTCAAGAGGAACAGATTCCAACGCCGAAAGGATTTACTTATGATGATGATGTGAATATGAACGCACCTCGTCTCTATACAGACCCTTTTATGCTAACCTATATCAACCATATGGCTAAGATTGGAATGCTCGGTTACAGTGGATTTGTTTCTATGAGTGCTAGAGATGATATAAGGGCCTATTATAGAGAAGGTCTTAATGAAACATCAGAATTGTATGAGCGCAGTTCAAAAATTGCTCTTTCAAAAGGATTATTTGTTAGAGCGCCATATATTGCCTATCCAAGTAAAACAGACTATATAGACACTAAAAAATATTTAAGTGGGCTAAATCCATTTTCTAACAAAAGGCCACTAAATGCGGTTGAAATATCCCATTTGTTTATGAATATTCAAACCAATATTATGGGAGCAAAGTTAGCCATTAGTTTTGCTCAAACATCATCAAGAAAAGAAATTCAACAATGGATGCTAAGAGGGAGAGATATTTCAAAAAAACATGTCGATTTATTTACAAAATCACTTCTTGATAACGATATTCAGCCTCCTGTTTCGTCAGATATTGCTATTACTGATTCAACTACACCTCCATTTTCGGATAAGTTAACAATGTTTCACATGAGTTTTATGAGCGCAGCAGGAACGGGAAATTATGCAACCGCAGCAGCTGCAAGTCAAAGAAGTGACCTTATTCTAAATTATGAACGCTTATCACTTGAAATCGCTCAATATACTAAAGATGGAGCCGACCTAATGATTAAAAATGCATGGATGGAGCAGCCACCTACCACAAAAGATAAGGACCAATTAACAAAGAAAAAAGATACTCTGGAATAATTAGCCTTCATTCTAATAACAATTTGAAATGTAGGAGTAATAAGAATGAAATGGAAATTGCTTTGGAGCATTGCTCTTCAAGCTTAGGTCAATTATTAAACGGTAAATATGTAAAGGGTATCGTGTTATTAGTCTTAGAATTTCTAATCAATATACAAGCGAATTTTAATGTAGCGATTATCTCTAGTTTTCAAGGGGACATTTCAACAGCGATTCAAGAAACTGATTATCAATGGTTAATGTTTTATCCGTGTTTATATTTTTTTGCAATATGTGATGCCCTTAAAGATGAAGGAGGAGGAACAAAATCTTATTCATTTCTCCCGTTTGTCTTTAGTGCTTATTTCGTAACTGTAGGATTAATCTATTCCTCAACTTTAAAAATATTTGGGGTACTACTCGGACCTGTTTTTTTACCTATGCTGTTTTTGATTCCAGGAATAAGCATTGGCTTATTTATAAGAATTGTATTAACCCGTTATAAAAGGATTTAATAATGTTTTAAAAGTATTATTAATAATCTTAGGTAGGTTCGTGAAAATTAACTGTAGTGTTGTTAAAACACTAAACTCAATGTGGAGGGATGTACTTTGAATATCCTTATTCGCTTGTTTCATATTTTACTTTTTATAGTTAGAAAGGCATTCTTAATAAGTTCAAATAATTTTCATTTTAAAAACTCATTAAGAACACCTTCTTTGATATAAGTAATAAGTAAAGTAAAATCTACTTCTCATTGAAAAAAAGGTGAGCATATGCTTACCTTTTTAAATTGCAGTTTTGGTCTACCACGTAATATTATTATTCAACTGCCGAAGGGTTTTCTGTAAATTTAAAAATCAGCAATGATCTTCCTCAATCGGGCGCGTTTCTTGAGCAAGGAATACGCCTTATTTAATGAATAAAAGGATTGAGTTATATTGTGAATTTTGAAATAATTGTTATTAAGCAATCGGCTACGTTTATTTAGGTACGTCTCTTTCTCGTGTAAGGGCCATTAAGGGAAGGAGCTTTCCTTGAGGCTGGATATTAATGATATTATATGCATGATTGTAATGGTCACAATAATTAATTAGGTTCTAAATTCTAACTTTTAAGGAGTCTCCTTATGAGAATAGATTCAAAAAAGAGAAGAGTACAACAAAAATATAAAGAAATAATTGAGCTTAAAAAACAAGAAAGAAAACACACTATTGAAGTGTTAATAGCTATTTTTTTAATCGTTTTTCTTTCTTTTCTGAATGGAGAAAATGCCAACGTCTTTAATTTTAATTCATCTGCTGTTGAAGTTGGGCACCCTGAGAATAAATGGATAGAAGTTGTTTCAAAAATGGATGAAAAATTAAAAGTGAATTATGCTCAATATACGGGTATAGCAATAGATTTCAATCCTAAACCTATAAAATATATTTTAAAAACTTCTATACAAGATTCAGATTTAGATAATGATCAACATTTAGGTGAATTGATTAAAGATGCTAATGCAATTATAGAATCAAGTAAATTACCCAACTTGCTTCAAGAAGATGAAACATACGAAATTATTGTAAGAGGAATAGATAACGATGAATTAGCCCGTAAAGGATTTTGAATGACAAGATTAAGTAATTGGTGCGCCAGTGAATCAACTAAAAGCAAAAGGAAAATCATTAATTTAATCTTCCGCAAACAGGCGCTTTAATTGAGAAATGAAAAAAGCCTAATTTCTTCACAGTTAATTGAGAAATTAGGCTTTTTGATATTGAAATTTCCTTAACGTTGTAAATCCGCATTTTCCTGACGCTACCCCCGTATGAGAGTTTTCGTTTGTATATTTGTATCCGTTCTTGAAAGATGTAATAGGTCGATTGGTGACGGCATCGAGCCTAACCAATCGACGTCTTTTCTTCAGAAAAGACGGAGCGCAATTTTTCTCGCTGGTAAGCCAGCTTAAAATTACTTATCGTACGCTTCAGGCTCCCTTATAGGGAGCCTTTTGCTTATGAGAAACGCCTGCGGGCATCGAGCCCTTGTCGTTTGCGGTCTATCAAGTACGCATAGACCGCTGGGTGTAGTGCCTTCTCCTTCCTTCGTTCTCCTCATTATAACAACTTCGCTTATGACAGATAGAAGGGCGGGCAATCAGGGAAAGAAAAGGGCAAAGCCAAGTAGGCTAAGGAGCAATAAGAAAGCAAAATACGCTTTCTAACTGCCCCTAAGTCATTGGGCTTCACTCCTTTTCTAACGCTTCCTCCTGTCAAGCATGGGAGAAAGCTACCCTTCTCTGGCAAGTCGGCTTCTTCGTAAGCCGACCCTTCCATCTGTTTGCGCGAATTGTTCAGTCCTTTCCGAACAAAGAAAGGAGAGAGGAAAATGAAAATGGAAAAAGTTTTAGAAATCGTAAGCATTAAACAGGTAATCACAGAGGTGGAGGTGCTGGAATCAATGACAGTTCATTCTCCAGAAGATGCCGCAAGAATAGCCGCAGCGTTTATTGGTGATGAAGACAGAGAGGTGTTCTTTGTCATGTGCTTAAACACCAAGAATCGTGTAGTGGCTGTGCATCGCTGCCACGTAGGAGGGTTGAACGCATCTATCGTCATGCCACGTGAGGTGTTTAAGAGTGCTATCCTGAATAATAGCGCATCAATCATTGTCTCGCACCAGCATCCGAGCCAAGACACGACTGCATCGAGAGAGGACATCGATGTAACAAAAAGGTTAGTTGAATGCGGTAAGATTTTAGGCATTGAGGTGCTAGATCATGTCATAGTCAATGAAAACGCAGACTTCTACAGTATGAAAGAAAAAGGATACATCTAAGCAGGAGGGAGAGCAATCTCCCTTTTTATGGTCATTTTCTCATAAAACAAAAACAATGCATGTTATTGTTTACTTAGTAAACAATAAATGATATACTTTGTTTACTAAGTAAACAAAGGGAGTTTTTTTAATGAAAAAAGCAACTGAAAAAGTCATTGAAAGTTTTCCTATGTTAGAAAGTAAAATTACAGCATATGAAAATGTACTTTTAACCGAAGAAGCTATGAATGGATTAAACGAGATCGAAAAGACTTTTTTAAAATTAATCTGGTTCTTTGAAGAGCCTGAATCTCAATCTTTTGATATAAGAAATCTCTATTTGCATCTTACTGATGAATGGCTTGAATTAGCATTAGAATTAATAACCGACTATTTTCGTGAAGAAACTTATTTAATTCATACAAAGCCTACTTTTTCTATTGTCAAAGAAGATGATGCATATTTGGGTATGAGTCAATTGGCAAATTACTTGACTGAAAATGGATTGAATTATAGTAAGCAAAGAATAAATATGGCTTATAAAAGAGGGAAAATGGCTGAACCCGATTTGGTTATTGCTGGTGTGAAGTATTGGTCTATTGAGACTGCAGAGAAGTTTCTAAAGGGAAACAAGTTATATTGATAGGTTGCTTCGTTTTAAGGAAAGTTCTAAGAGTCGAATTTAAAAGCAAGATGATGGGCGGCAGCACTACAGAAAGTAAATTTACTGCCATCTACTAAAAAGCGTGTAGATAGCCATAAATCAACATTCTGTACGTGTCACTGTGGCACTAAATGATCCGATAACAACGGCATGTACGGCTAGCGCCTACATTCCGTAAGTTCCTGTCTCCTTTGCCTTTCAGGCCGTACCCCATGAGCCGAAAACCTTTAACAACGTACAATAATGATTAAACCTTGGGCTTTGCCCAAACCCACCGGGGAAATCCTTCCCCAGACCCCGTTAAATCGGACTCCCCAACCCCTCAATCCTTGAGGGGCTCCCTCGCCGGTAGGCAGGTCAAAAGGTGTTGCCTTTTGACACAGCAAGAGGGTTTGGGTGTAGTGAGTCTATCAACTCCTTAATGCTCCCTGCGCTGCGGTCCGCTTACCGTTGACAGACGCCGTATATTAGCTTCTGTTCCTTTATGAGATAAATTATTAGTTTCAAAAAACAAATCAATCGTAATTCTTTAACCTTAGGTTACAATCCTCTACAGTAATATCTAATTTTCTAATCTTTTGTTTTAACGTCACTAAAACAATGGATGGAATGTCCTTTGATTCTTCTATAAACCTATTTACAATTTCTTTCTCTGCTAAAGCCGTATCCCTTTCATTTTCCAATTCCTTCACTCGTTCAGACATAAAGTCTTTAGAATGTCTCATTTAATCAACTCCGTTTTATTTTTGATTCGATCTGTGTTCAGGATTTAATAAATCTGCGAAGATAAAGGACCCTTTTGATTCGTAGTTTGCTACAAGGCTATGCAACGCCATTACAGCTAATTGGTTTTGCGACAGCCCTACCTCCTCCGACATCTTTTCTAATTCCTTTTTAAGTGTTTCTGGCATGTTGATGGGTAATCTCTTCATAGTTAAAACTCCTTTTAGTGTCTGTTTTAAATAGGTTCTTTGATTGGGGAAGAATCATAATTCTCGAATCTGCTATCACAGGTTGAACAGATTTTTATCCAATTAGGGTGCTCATCGTACATGGGCGTAAATATCCCTCCACAACTGCAAGCTTCACTATAATCAGGCTCTTCTGGTTCGTCAAATAACCCCTTTTGATGTGCCTGTTCCCATAAAAGGTCGTTTACTTTTTCTTTTAATTGGTCAATGGATTTTTTTAATGCAACTTCATTTTCCTCGAAATCTTTAATTTTACCTAGTAAATATTCATTCTGTTTTTCTAACTCAATAATTTTTTCCTTTTTACCGAAAAGCATACTATAAACCACCTTCCTTTTTAATGTTTCTTTAGTATCATTTTAGCACATAAAAAGCATCAAAACAATACTATTTGTCAGAATTTTGTGTTATAATATAGTTATAGCGATTGAATATTAATATTCAAAAAGGAGCGTTTGAAATGTCCAATATTAAAATAGCTACTGATGAATTGCACAATGCGTTTGAGTTATTAAATAAGACATTCTTTGATAATGGATTACCTAACCTCGCTATTACGATTCAATCAAGTGGAAAACGCAATTCAATGGGATGGTGTACAACAAAAGAAGTTTGGGGAGATCGTGACGGGAGAATCAAACTATATGAAATAAATATAGCTGCGGAATTTTTGGATTTAGACTTTTATGAAACTATGGATACATTAATGCACGAAATGGTGCACCTATACAACATCATTCATACTGTCCGAGATTGTAGTCGTGGTGGAACGTACCATAATAAAAAGTTTAAAGCCGAAGCAGAAAGACGAGGTTTTTACTTTGAATCAGATAAGCCAGATAAAAAATACGGATGGTATAACCCAAGATTAACAGAGGAAACAAAGCAGTTAATATCCACTCTTGATATTAATAAAAGTGCTTTTTTAATCGCTCGAAGGGGAATGGAATTACATCGTAATGAGGAAGAAGGTAATAAAGCAGAAGAACAAAAGGAAGAAAGGAAAAAATCTTATAAATGGGTTTGCCCTGGTTGCGACCTAATTGTTCGCTCTACGAAGCTTGATGTATCTTTAAAATGCTTAGAATGCAATGAAGAGTTGGAAGAAAGAGACTAAGGGAGAGGTTTTCTCTCCCCTGTATGGAGGTTGAAAAATGATAACTTGTGTGTACTGTGCTACTGAATTAAGTTCAAAATACTGCCCTTTTTGCGAAATGGAATTAAAGGAATATCAAATATCAAAGAATGGCAATCGCATGTCAAACACCATAGATTCAATTCCTGCAGAAGTAGAAATTTTCAAGGATACTAAAACCCTTATGGAGAAAGAAACCATTGAATTGTTATTCTTATTGCGTTATGCCAGAAAACACCGTTCTGATGTATATAATTTGCGTATAAACGTTCATAGGGCAACCAATCAAGGGAATGACATGCAAGAGTATGATACTTCCTCTTATAACGATTATGAGGAAGCTACCAGAAAAGTATGGGTGATTGAAAATATTATTAAGGAGCGTATAGGTTACTTCCCTAGTAAGGTGACTGAAAAATTCATTCATATTTATCTGGGCCGTATAAATCAATCTAACGAAAAGAAGATGAAAATTAAAGAATCATCGGTACAAGAAAATGCTTGAGTATAGCATTAGAAGGGAGGGAACTGTATGCATCCGATGAATAGTCTTTTTCCATTGTTGATAGGGTTATTTTTATATCTTGTTTTTAATCCTTTCTTCCAATCATTCGATCTACTATCTGTTTATTTCATTTGTGCTGTTCCAGCTGGTTGGTCAATGATTAACCGTTATAAAAATAATCCGACAGATACGCAGCTTATAATTCGCGAAATATATCGAGTGCGTTCTGATATATTCTTCGATTTATTTTTTTTAGCAATACGAAAGGGATTTAAGTTTTTTCTTGCTCTTATAATTGGCTGGTTAATTGCCCCTTATTTATTATTTGAAGCGATAACAGGAATTATATCAGCTATAAGAAAAATGAGAATTAAAGGAGTAGCACAATGAGGGTGATCGTAGCAGAAAATAAAATTACGAGGAATAAAAAAGGAGCTGGAAAGAAAGCTCCTTTTTCTGGTCAATGGCAGCACGTGTTAAAACAAAAAACCACCTTAAGGTGGTCTTGTGCTTTAGTTTCTAAAATATGACGCTTATTTATTTAATCGATTAATTACATCAGCCCAAAATTCTTCCGATACTTTTAATTCAAAGGCATCCAGTTCTTTTGTTTGTTTGAGCGAATCTAGGTGTTTAAGCATTTCTTGCTTCGTTTCAAAAACTCTTTTGATATTATTGTTTGGTTCGTTAATTTGCTCTATAACAATACCTTCGTCATTTTTATAGATTTCTAAAGTCCCCATTTTTATCTCCTTTATTTTAGGTTATTATCCAACTGTAAAATTAAGCAAAAGGGTCGTCGAAATCATCGAGACTCGACCATGCAGAGTTAGAGCTCTCTTCTTTTTCTCTTGGTTCTATTGTTTTTGTTGTCTCTTTTGTAATTACTTCTTTTTCTGGTTGTTCCTCTTTTTGTATTTCTGGTTGATATATAGGTTGCTTTCCATTAGTTGATGAAAGATCAAAATTAATCTTTCTTGGCATTACTTCTGCAACATCTACAAAGCCTGTTTGGTTGTAAAGTTGTTGAGCTGCATATAAGAAGAAGTTAGATAGGTCGGATTGTTTGTTAATCCATTCTACAAATTCAGGTGTAATATCGCGGCTTAAATAAATGTTTATCCTATCTCCTTGCTTATATACCTTATTTCGAGTGCGTGCCACTTGCAGTTACACCTAATTCTCTTTCTTTCTGTTGTTCGTACCTTGGTGAGCATGTATATACGAGTAAGCCGCGCGCATTTACAAACATAGGGTCTTTTAAGAATGTAACGTTAGTCATACGATCCTTGGATTTTAGAATTGGCTGCAAGTAAGGTTTAAGTATTGCTGCTCCACCGCCATAGATAAACACAAAAGGGTCATCCTTTAAATCGTCAATCTTATTTATAATCGAGCTGCTAATTTGTGTTGATAGTTGTAACAACCCTGTTTTGGATTCTGCAACTAGATCATTATGACGAGGATGTTCAGGGTCAAAGTAGATTTCGTTAAATTCTGCCATGCTATCAATGGATTTTCTAGGATTATTACGATTCCAACGCTTGATAATTTCATTAATAGTAGATTTAACCCCGAAATTCAACCCTTCTGAAAGTTTAGGGTTATATTTAACGCCTTCTGTCACAACGATTTCAGTTGTGCCAGCACCAATATCAAAATGCAAGAGGGTTTTATTGGTGAAATCTACTTTCATAATTTTATCGCCAATTTCTATTTTTCTTTCTGTAACTTTTCCGTTTTCATCAAAGACTACACCCCAAGCTGCGGCTGCGCCTTCAGGTAAGCATTTGCAGTATTCGATTTTTAAAGTGACATAAACATTCCTTCCTGATGGATGATGGAAGATAATTTCGTGTGTACCCATAAAACGAGTAGCGTTATTTTTGGCACTTTCTTGTGTGATTGTATTTACTGGTAAGGCAACAGATAGATCATAAGAAACTTCAATATTATCTTGCCCGTAATTCTTTTTGATTGCGTCGATGGCGAGCCCAGAAAGTGTCACAATAACAGGAATTTCATCTTTAGATTTATCGGACTTTTTTTCTAATTCATTTGGTGTAAGGTTATCTTTTAAAACTTTTTCTCCTATTATATATCTTTCTCCATTCCTTGTTAGAGCTTTAGAGTTGATAGTTACATCAATATTTTCTAATAAGTCATTAGCTGCAATATCATCCATGTCCATTAATTCAGTTGTTTCGCCCATGTAATAAGAAAAAACAGTAGGAATTGTTATAGGGTCTGTATCCTTTACCCAAAGTTTTAATCCGTTGTTCCCAGCGTCTGCACCAGCTTTTAAAATCGTCATCAGAAAAACACTCCTTAATTGGTTTATTTTGCTATCTTAAGTATAGTATACATTTATTTTAATACTCTGGCAACACATTTTATGTATTTTATGCGCACAAAATGCGTAAAAAATAGTGTTTTTTTATATTCTTTATACATATAATATATTATATTATGCGCACAAATAGCGCATAAAAAAACCGATTGGCTTCTTTTCGCCGATCGGAAGAATAGTAGACAAACAAAAAAGTTTTATGTATAGTTATAGATAATTCTAAAATTTACTAGTCTAAGAGATTTTTTATAATAAAAATACAAAAACAAATACATAAAAAAACAAGTAAAAAGAGCCGTGCTGTCAACACCGCTCTTTTAGAAATAAGCTAGCTCCACGGCAACCAACCTCGATCTAGCTTTGATAGGTAAATCATGATGCTGTCAACATCATGATTGTTCTTATTCATATATGTACTTATCATATATGAAATTTTGGATAATTGCAATGTTTTTTGTTCGGTAAAACCTAACAAAATTCTGCATCTTTCTCTATCAAAGTTAAAGGTTTAGGACCGCTACAGGGCAGCTTGTGGCGGTCTTTTTGTGTGGAGAAGGAGAAGAAATGAACGCATTAAGAGAGATTTATAGAGATCAACTAACAGATTTACCAAAAAAACAAATAGATAAGCAGCAAAGCGGTTATAACAGTCATTTGGGTTGGGTTTATGTTTGTAATACGTTTTACGAAAAGCCTAAAGCTGTGCGTACATATCGCTCCTTATTTGGTGCGACAGAAGCTTATACATATTACACACCTAATACGTTTTACCGCAATGATCAACGTCATGAGGGTGCTTTACGTTGGCTAAATGCTATGGTTGTTGATATAGATGCAAAAAATGGATACAACCAGGGCGGGCTTTTTCTTCCTGATGTATTGGATTCTGTAAATGATGCAGGACTCCCCATGCCTTCTTTAGTTGTTTCAACACCTTCAGGTGGTTTTCACCTTTATTGGTATTTGAATAGCCCTAAAAGAGCTTTTCCAAAAGTGACAGCTCATTATAAACGAATTCAAATGAGTATTGCTGAAGCTTTAAATGGCGATTTACAGGCTGTGGGAGCAGAGCGATGGTTTCGTATGCCTACCGAATCAAACATTGTTTATCAGACTGATAGTCGTATTAGTTTTGATAATCTATGTGACTGGTTATCTATTTATCAAGAAGAAAAAGCAGAAGAAAGGAAAGTAACTTGTGTAGGTGTAGATGGATTACTACAACATCCAGCAATCAAAAAGCTTTTAGAAGGCGTATCAGAAGGTCAAAGAGATAACACTTGCTATACGCTTGCTTTGGCATACAAAGCGAATGGATACAGTGAAAATGAAACAGAAGGTTTTTTGCAAGAATGGAATGCTTTAAATGAGCCACCCATGCGTCAATTAGATGTTAAAAGAAAAGTAAAAAGCGCATTTAAAAAAGATGCTCCGCATGGCCCGTCATCTTATTGGATTCGCTTGCTTTCAGGTATGCCATTTACTTATCAAACATGGGAGGAAGCAAAACCAAGAGAAGAACGTACATATAGCCATTTTGATGAATGGAAAGAAGATATTATTAACTATTTAAAAGCCAAAGGAGGAAGTGTATCTGCTGCACAAAGAAAGATTGCTGAAGAGGTTAGGTCGTCATCAAATGAGAAAAAAAACATCCCGTATACAACTTTTAAAAAGATTATAGAACACCTTGTTCAAATTGGAATAATTACAAAGAAGATAAAAGGAAAAGGACGTGCTGCGGAAACCACTTTAACCCTTATTAAGAAAACAAAAGTCATCCCTTTCCAACGCAAAAGGGAACAAAAAAGAAATGGGTCCAATTCAAATACATTTATAGATCAGGTGGTGGGTGGGTCAACTGGTTTGTTTTTGCTTTCTAATAATTCTTTATCTGGCTCTTCAAAATTTCTTGAGGAACCAGCTTCTTTACTATTGCCTTCTGGAGAAATGGACCACCTAAAAACAGGAAAAATACTGGTGTATATTGGGAATAAGGTCCCTTGTATATAATTTCCAGTGTGTTATGATTAAGGCAATTAATCATATAATCAAATATTAAATAATACTAATCACCACTTTAAGTTATTAATTAATTGGTTTGGGTGGTTGAGCGGTGTCCGGTCCTGCCAAATGATCACGGCTAGGTGAATCGTTTACCCGTGATCATTTGGCAGGACCTTAGATATTTAACCCACTTACCTGATTTCAAATGTTATGTAGTGGTAGGGGGGAGTGGTGAATAGTAAGTAAGTGAGAGAGAGTAAGTAAGTTAAGTAAGTAAGAGAGAGTGAGTGTGGGGGGAGGTAAGTGGGTAGAGAGTTAAGTTCAAGAGAGTAAGTTCAAGTAAAGGAGTTCAAGAGAGAGGGGAAAAGAGGATATTTTATGAGAGTGTGGTGGATAGATCGGTTAGGATAAAGAGGTAATTGGAAGTTAGAATTTTGTGATTGGTAAAGAAATGTAATTGAGAAAATAATATATTAGTTGATAATGAGTTTTTAGGGAGGTGGAGTATTTGAGGTATCATTTATTGCCATTTTTGATTCCGAAAAGTGGAAAAATTTATGAATTAAAGACAACGATGGATGCAAAGATTTTGTATTTTAAAGATGAAACAGCATGGTCGACAATGTTGAGTTTTCTAAATAGACCATGGTATAGAAGATTGATTAAGCAAGAATGGATTAGTTGGGAAATTATTGCCACAAAAGATGATATAAGATTTTTTGTTTGGGTTCCTGATGATCATGTAGGAAGAGCATTTAAAAGTAAATATTATGCAGAACATCCAGAAGTAGAAATTACAGAAGTTAACCCAACTCCATTAGATTTTAAACGCCCTCATGCAGCAACGAAGCTATTCACCGAGAGTCATTGGACAGTTCCCATCAAGACATACCACAATGAAGTTGTAGATACCCAAGCAGAAATAATTGAGTTTTTAGATGGATTAGAAGATGAGCAAGAAATTCATATGCAATTTTTAGTTCAGCCGGCTTATGGCACTGAGAGAAGTTTTAGAGGAATTACTAAACAATTTCATAAACAAGGCGCAGCGGATGAAACATTAGAAAAAGATAATGAGTTATATTTGTCAGCTATTGAGGGGAAATCAACTCGTGTTTTATCTAGGATTGGCATAAAGGTTGTTGCGTTTGGTCGAGATCAAAAAGATGTTAAATCTTTAATTAAAAGCGCTAAAGGTTCTATAGGTACTTTCTCTAGCGGAAGGCTTAATCAGTTAAAAGGTCGTGAATGGTGGTGGTTTCGAACGATTCGCCCTTTATTTCGATGGGAGTTTCAAAATCGATTATTTTCCATTGAAACTAAAAAAAAGCGAGTTATTTTAGGCACTGAAGAAATGGCCGCAATTATGAGATTGCCAAGCGAACGAGTGCAAAATAATAAGTTGAATCGTTTGAAAATGAGGGCTACCCCATTGCCAAAGGAATTAAAGAAACCTTCATTTGACCCGAATTTGACGATATCCCTAGGAGATCATCAATATCATGGGCATGAAACTAGTGTATTGTTTGATTTAGCTACACTTAGATATCATGCAGCATTTCTTGGAATGTCTGGTATGGGTAAATCAACAGCGATGTATAATCTCGTGGAAGATTTAATCAAATTGGATGGAGTTGGTACATCTATAGGTGGAACGGTTATTGATCCCCATGGTGATTTATGTCAGGACATTGCAGCACGTATTCCGCCTGAAAAGCAGCATCTTGTGAGATACATCAAATTTTCAGAAGGGGAATTTCCTTTTAATGTTTATGATGTTGATTTTGCTACAAGTGAGGATAAAATTGCACAAACGGTAGCAGATGTATTAAAACGAACTTGGAAGGATTTTTGGGGTCCTAATATTGATGACAATTTCTTAAATGGAGGAATCACCTTACAACGAGTAGGGGAAGCAAGCTTGCCGAATTTACAGAGGCTTTTAAGTGACCCTGATTATCGTGATTCTGTTTTAGAACGTTTGGATCGAGCAGACCCTATAGAAAATGACTTGTTCCTTTATTTTGCGAATTTACAACAGTTGCAAGATAGGGAACTTCAAGCAAAAACAAATTCTACTCTTAATAAGCTTCGTAAAATTACTTTATCAGGTGTATTAGGAAAAATGTTGAGAGCAAAAACAAATGGTTTACGCTTTCGAGAAAGTATGGATGAAGGGCGAATCAATTTATTGGATTTATCAGAGTTAACCAGTGATGAAAAGAAATTGATTGGCTCAATGTGTTTAACGTTTGCTGAATTGGCAGGGAAAAGTCGTGCAGATACACCAGCATCTGAAAGAAGCCGTTTACCTTATCATTTTGTGATGGTAGATGAGGCGCCAACGCTTATGGAGCATAGTACTGACGCTATCGAATCTTTTGCTTCGGAACTTCGGAAGTATAAAACATCTATTATTTTAGGGATGCAGGGGATTAAAGATCAGCTGCCACGAGAAGTTGCGTCAGCGATTTTCAGAAACTTTGGAACTCTTGTTTCTTTCCGTTTAGGAGAGCCAGATGACGCAGCATATGTGAATAGATCGATGACATCGGAAACATTAAAAGAATCGGATTACCTTCAAGTTGAGCCTTATCATGCATATATGCGTATGCAGGTTGGAAATGAACGAACAAGACCTTTTCTGATTCGGATGAAAGCACCACAAGAAGCATTTTATCAATCTTCGATTCCTGGTATTAAACAAAGAACGATTGAAGAGGCATTAGAGTATGAAAAATTAGCTGTTCCAGTGGTTACGAAAGAATCGGAAGTAGAACCAGTTGATGAATATATGGAATTAGATGTGTTGGTTGGCGATGGTGAAATTCCTGACCAAGAAAATGAAGCATTTCATGAGATAAGTGGTGAATTACATGCTTTAACAGAAGAATTAATGGAACAAGATGAGCAGAAAGATGAATCTGAAAATGATGGTTTAATTGCTGATGACACAAATCAAGAGGACACACCAAATCTAGAAGATAATCAGGAGAAGAGGGAGTCAAATGATAAAAAAGCGGTTAATATCGAGGATTTATTGGTTTAGGGGGTTAATGAGGAATGGTAAAAAGAATCGGAGATATAGAAGAACAATTATTTGTATCATTGCATGACTTGGTTTTTGTGGATGTACCGTATTTAGAAAAATACATCTATGTTCACCCTGACGGGACAGCTTATTCTAGACCGTGGATATCACGGCAAATGAACGCATTGCAAAGAGAGGGTTATATTAAATCTTTTCCAGTTGCTAAAGCGTCAACACGTGGAAATGACCGTTTAGTTTACACCTTAGATAATAAGGGTGTGCAAGAAGTAAAAGAGATTTTAGGGGAATCTGATTGGGATAAACGATGGACTGATCGTACACCAACATATATTTATCATTCATTGCAGATGTCTCATATTCAAGGTGCTTATGCTTCACAAAAAGATAAAGTATTTGCTTTTAAAGAATTTTTCTCTGAAAGGCGAGCTTTCAGGAATTATGGGGAATCCTCAAAAGACAAAGAAGGTAAAGTGAAGCAATCAGCAACTACTGTTATTCGGCCCGATGGTGCATTTGTTTTAGAACGCACGCTAAATGAGCAATCTATTCAAATTTTATACTTAGTGGAATTAGAAAGAAGTCGTCAAAGGATTGATGTCACCATAAATAAGTTACGACGCTATAACGAATATGTGAGAAAAGGCGCTTATAAAGATGATGTGGTTTTTGGTGATAATATACAACTTGTTCGTGTTTTATTTGTATCGAGTAACCAAAACGAAAGAGATCAATTGATGAGAAATGCTAAAAAAGCAGAATCAAGAGAAATCGAAAAAATTGGCGGTGCTTTGATGTTTGCTACTTATGATGAGGTTTTAGAAAACCCTTACGGTGACATATGGAAGGCTGCGCATTCTACTGACCAAGAGAAACTATATAGCCTATATAAACGTATAGAATAAAAAGTTGAATATTAATATTCAAAAATTGGAGCTGCACTTGAAAGGAGGTGATTCGATTGGGGTACAAGGTGAAGCGAGGTTCTTCATCGAGTGGTGATAGTACCATTAAAGATATGCTATTGGGCTTTTTAAAGCGATTAGTCGGATTAGTCATCATTCTTGCACTTATGATTATTGCTGGATACTTTCTATTTCAATTTGCTTATGATCAATATCCACCTTTCGCAGAAGCAGCAGATGATGTCTTAGGTTGGCTGAAAAGCTTTTATACTGAATATGGTATTTGGGCAACTCTAGGATTAATTCTTTTCCTTTGTATAGCTGTTTGGGCTTTAGGAGAAGAAGCCAAGAAAAAAGATAGTAGAAAGAAAGCCATGGAAGAAATGATGAAATAAAAAGGAGGGCATTATGAAAAAGCGAGAATATCCGAAAACGGTATTCAGAAAAAAAATGCTTAAAGGTGTGTTTTGGACTGGGTTTGGGCTTGTGTTGTTCTTATCAATTATCGCTATTGTCAGAGTGGGAAATGCAGGAGCCAATGAAACAAAAGAAGAGATTCCGATAGAAGCACAAGAGGAAGTGATAAATCTAGCAGCTAAAGAGGGCGGTCAAACCTTTGCGCAAACCTTTGCGTCTCAATATTTCATTTGGGAAAACACCGATGAAGCAAAAGAAAAAAGAGGGGAACGCTTATCTAAATATTTAGCTGAAGGATTAGATCAGCAAGCAGGATTATCTTATGAAGGGATGGAATGGAGCAGCACGTTATCTTCTTCACAAGTATGGAAGGTAGAAGAAACGAAAAAAGATGAAGCTTTGATTACACTACGAATCAATCAGAACTTGAAAAAGGTGATTCCACCTGACAAAAAGGCAGTAGAAAAAGCTAAGAAGGATAAAAAGAAACCACCTCAACCTAAAGAAGAAACATCAGGACCACACGAAAAATACTTTGTTGTTCCAGTGAAAACAGATGGCCAATCTTATGTAGTGCATCAAATACCTTATTTCGTGGCTGCCCCTCAAAAGCCAGACATTGCAGCAGACACTAAAATAAGCGAAGAAGATAAAGTGTTAAGTTCTGAATTGCAGGAAGAAGTAAAAACCTTCTTATATACCTTCTTCAAGGTATATACGACAGGCACACAAGAAGAATTAACTTATTATTTGAAAGATAATGATGATTCAGTTTTATCTATGACTGGTATCATGACTTTCAAAGAAGTGAAAAACCTTGTCGTGAAGGAAGGGGAAAAAGAAGGAGAATATATCGTTCATGCCACGGTTGCTTTTAGCGATCAACATTCTAAAGCAGAACTTGTTTACCCGTATGAAATGGAAATTGTCAAAGATAATCGATGGTTTGTAAATAAATTAAAGAATCAATAATTAGGAGGTTCATAGATTATGAATTTTGGAGAAAATATTCAAAGTTGGTTTTCAACACAAATTGGTGCTTTGTTTTTGGTAGCTATCGGAGCTATAGCAATTTATTTCTTAGTGAAAAGAGAGTTTTCTAGGTTCGTTGGATTTGCTATATTCGCGATGGTTGTAGGCGTATTTGTATTCAACCCAGACACTATTACAAATCTTGGTTCTAACTTATTCAGAACCGTGTTCGGAGGGTAATATATGAGACCAAAGATTCTACGAACCTATAACAGTGTATGGAAAGTGGAAAAGGTACTTTATGGGGTGCAAGACATCCCACTGCCGATACCTGTGACGTATCGGCAGATAGGATTTTTTGCGGGTGGAGTTGCCTTGGTTTGGTTCCTAAACAAATTCCCCCCTTTAAGTTTAATTGATTTGGGTTTGATTGAATACATCTTTTTACCGGGATTATTTGCCTGGTTTTTTACCAAACAACTGTTAGATGGAAAAGCGCCGCACCGATTCTTTTATCGGGCGGCACAACACCACCTTAGCCCTCGCCGTATAAACCGATATAAGGAAGTTTCAGAAGTGAAAGCTCCTTATAAATATAAAAGTTCTATTAGTTATCGAAAGCTTAGTTATCAAAAAAAGGATGGTGAAGTAAATGAACATCGAATTTCCCGTTAAATATTTTGAAGGCAATTTGGTGTTTTCTCAAGATGGCAGTTGTTGGGCTTATTATAAATTAGAAGGGTTTAATTACGATTTTCTTGCAACTGACGAGAAGGACATTATTTTTACCAAAATTAAAGCATTTTTTTGGCAGATTAACTTAGATACTCATTTGCTTGTTGTTCCGAATTTTCAATCGATAGAAGAGAAACATAATAAATTCAAAAAAACATTAACAGGTCCATTAAAAGAAGCTGCTGCTAAACATACGGATGACGCAGCCATCCAATTGGAAAGTATGTTAGGCAAAGAAGGAACAGAGTATTTGTTTTTCATTGGCGTAAAATTGCCGAAACCCGACAATGTAAAAAATAAAAAATCCTTTCTTCAGGACTTAAAAGAAGCGTGGAAAGAATTTATTAGCGGTGTGAATGAAGCATCAGGTCTAGATACACCTGAAATTATCGAAGATGAAATTTTGCGTTATCGTAAATCGGAACGACGTATTCATAATAAAGTTCATTCACGTATGAGAGCTGAACCAGTGGATGAATTAACAGTTCAATGGTTGATTAGAAGAAACTTTTATCGAGGGATTGGGAAAGCGCCTCTTATACAAAATTGGAGTCCAGCGTACACAGTGAATTATAAAGAATATGAGGAAGAGAATGTAACTGTTCGCCGCCCGATGCATCATGACATTTTACGTTTAACCGAAGGGTTGATCGATGATTCTCCTAAACGGAGCCTTTTATTAAAGCAAATTCATGAAGGTGAAGAAAGAGAAGGGCATGTCGCTTTTCTAACTGTTTCAAGTGTACCTTATGAATTAGAATTTCCGAATGAAGAATGGATATATGCCATTCAAAGCCTTGATTTCCCTGTAGAAATCAGTATTCGCACAGAAACGATGGATAATCGTAAAGCTTTATCAGCTGTACGAAACAAACAGAAAGAATTAAAAGACCAAGATCGTCACGCAAGAGAAACAGGCAATGATACAGGGTTGAACGTATTGGAAGGAAGGCAAGAAGCGCATGAGCTAGAAGCTCATTTACAAAAATCACGAATGCCATTAATTAAAACATCTATTGTTTTCGCTGTATCTGCATCAGATGAAGATGAATTAAAAAGACGTTGTGATACGTTGAAGGACCATTACCAAGATATGATGTTTCAAATCGAGCAACCTTATGGTGATCAGTGGCTTGCATTTAATGAGTTTCTACCAGCAGCTAAAAGGTATGTTACCGATTATGTTCATTTCATGGAGCCTGCGACAGTAGCAGGAGGGATGTTTGGAGCTACTAAACAATTAGGCGATGGAGAAGGCTTTTTTATCGGTTCAACAGGTATCTTAGACCAACCTGTTTATATTATGCCTAACCGAGCTGCACAAGGGATTAGAGGAACGAAAACAAATGCTTTATCAGCAGCATTTCTTGGCTCACTAGGTGGAGGAAAATCCTTTTGTGCTAACTTGATTACGTATTTATCGGTATTATCAGGAGGAAAAGCTTTAGTGGTGGACCCAAAGGGAGATAGAGATGAATGGGGCGACAAGCTTTATGATTTAAGAGACCATGTCAACATCATTTCGCTTTCTACGAAAGCAGAGGATGCTGGAAGGCTCGACCCGTTTTCCATACACGATAATATCAAAGAAGCTGAAACGCTTGCTCTAGACATCCTAACGTTCCTCACAGGTGTGCGTTTAGATGATTCTAAACGATTTCCTAAATTAACACATGCTGTGCGTGTGGTTGCCGAAGGAGAAAAGCCTTGTTTGAAAAAAGTAATGCAAACCTTGCTAAATGATGATGACGAAGTGGCAAGAGAACTTGGTGGACATATTCAGTCCTTTAGTGAATTATCCTTTGCACAGCTATTATTCGGTGATGGAGAGGGTCAATCATCTATTAGCTTAGAAACAGCATTAAACGTTCTACAAATACAAAATTTAGAGTTGCCATCACCTGACACACCTCCAGAAAAATACAACTTATCTGAAATGCTTTCTATAGCAATGATGCTTCCAATTTCGTCGTTCGCATTAAAATTCATTCATTCTGATCGTAGTATCTTTAAAGTGGTGTTACTTGATGAAGCTTGGGCAATCTTAAACACAAGCCAAGGGAGTCACTTAGCTACACGTCTTGTGCGTGCAGGGCGTTCTATGAATGCTGGAATTTACTTTGTAACACAAAATGCGGATGACTTGTTAGATGAAAAAATGAAGAATAACATCGGTATGAAATTTGCTTTTAGAAGTACCGACTCAAAAGAAATTGAAAATGTGCTTTCCTTATTAAATTTAAAAAATACTGAATATAACGCATCTATATTGAGTGAATTACAGAATGGCCAATGTCTATTTCAAGATATTTCTGGTCGTGTAGGAGTTGTTTCCATTAATGCTTTATTCCATGACTTATTCGACGCATTCGATACAAGACCACCTGCTGAAAGGGTTTCGGAGGAAATAGAAGAAAATGAGGTTATACAAGAAAAGAATAATCAACCAGAAAAAGAAGAAACGGAGGTTTATGTATGAAGAAATGGTTAGTTGCAGCAGGATTGACAACAACAATCTTCGTTACCGCAGCATGCGGTAACGAAGAAGTAAACGGTCAAGGACCTTCAGATGTAGCGATTCAGTGGGTAAATGCAGAAATACAAAATAATCAGCATAAAATGCTTGAATTATTAGATGAAAAATCAATTGCCTTAGATAAAGAAATTAAGGGAGATAACGAAAGTGAAGCTGAAAACTATAAGTTAACCGAATGGAAAGCTTCAGATAATCGATATTTTTATGAAATGATTTATGAAAATCCAGAAGATAAAAAAATGGTTACAGAAAGAATGGAAATCATCAAAACGGATGATGGCTGGAAGCGTACATCTTACAGTGATCTTCGTAATTTCGATACACATATTGCAGATATAGAACCGAAAATATTAAAGGAGCTGCATAATCAGTGAAAAAAATCTTGAAGCTATTGGCTGTCATCTGTTTAATGTTTGTGACAATGCAAGTACCTGTAGCCGCAGAGAGCTTACAAGATAATCTTGTTCCACAAGATAGAGATACACAAAGAGTAGGAGAGGTAGAGCTCGAGTATAATGAGCATCCACAACATCATTATGAGCTTGACACGTATGTTGATACATCTGGTGACTGGATGCCGTGGAATTGGATAGATGGCGCAGGAAATCAAATTTATGTAGCTCTAATGGAAATGGTTAATGCGGTATGGTTGCTCAATAATTTATTAGCTAATTTCACAATGGTCATTGTTCAAGATGCATTTGAACTTGATTTTGTTTCAAGTGTAATCGATCAGATTGGTGCAGCGATTTCTAATATCGCAGGATTTAATTCAAATGGTTTTATGGGCAATGGTCTTTGGCCGCTATTAATCACTTTTATTATATGTATGGTAGGTGCGTGGGCAGCTTATGTAGGGATGGTAAAAAGAGAAAGTAGTCGCGCATGGGGTGGAATCATTTCAGCTTTAATTATCTTTGTTTTTTCAATGGGGTTCTTCGCTAATTCTGCGAAATTCTTAGGTGGTATTAATGAATGGTCTAGTGAATTACAAAGTAACATTTTAGGGGTTTCAGCAGGTATTGTTAATCCTGGATCGGGTTACAGCAAAGATGAGGGGTTAGCTACTATCAGAAATCAGATGTTTGATTTAATGGTGAAAAAGCCATATTTGCTTATGCAATATGGAACTACACAAATTGATAGTAACCGAGTAAATCAAATATTAGAGGTTGACCCTATTCTTAATCCTGAAGATCGTGAAGAATTAGTAAAAGCAGAAGTAGAAAGAAATGAAAATACAATGATGTCAGCTTCAGGTATCAAACAAAGAGCTGCGTTTGTTCCGTTACTTTTCATCGCAAATACCATCATCGGAGTTTTTCTGCTTCTTATTTCAGGAACAATCATTTTATATCAATTAATCTTTTTAGTGTTAGCTTTATTTGCACCAGTTCCATTATTGATGGCTTTAATACCGAGTTGGAAACAAACAGCTCTTAATTGGATTATGAAACTCGTTCATGCGCAGATTATGAAGATTGCTATAGCTTTATTATTAACTATCTTGTTTGGAGTCTCCGCAATTCTTTACCGAGCTACAGAAAGCTCTGATTTAGGTTATCTAGGTATGATGTTATTACAAATTATTTGTTTTGTAGGTGTTTGGGCAAAACGAAAAGACTTGTTTGGAATGGTATCAACAGCTACAAGTAATATTCAAAGTAGTACCGGTCAAACATTAAACAATTACAGAAATCGCTTTAATCAAGCCAAGAATAATTTACGTAGAGGTAAAGAGTTAATGAACGGCGAGAAGAGTCCTTTACCTTTAGCGAACCGCAAAACAGGACTTAAACCACAGCCCCATATTGGTAAGCTAGACGAACAACAATTAGCTGAACGTAAAAAGGCATTAGTTGAAACAAAAGACCGTATTTCAGCTGCAGCAAGAAGTATGACTCTTGCTAACCGTAGTGATCAAGAGTTTCAAGAAGGAAAAGAAACGTATAAAAACCAACTCCATAATCGACCAGACATCGCAAATGCCCCAACTAATCAAGAAGAGCTTATGGACCGTCAGATTGATTCTAATAGCCAAGATAAGAGTAATGATAATGTAACGAATATAGATGATTTGCGACGTCGCCGTATGGGTTCAGGCAATACAATCCCATTAGTGAATAGATATCCTGAAAAGCCTGCGGATAAAGAAACAGCGTCTACACTCGAAGGTATGGATATTAATGATCGTCAACAGTCAGAGCGTAATGTCAATCATCAAAATATGCGCGAACATACAGACAAAATTCAAGAGAAGCAGCAATCAAATCTTGCCGAACGTCGAACACTTCAAAATGACACAGATAAACAGACCGCTCAAGAAGTGATTAATCGAAATCAATCTACTCATGACAATGATGTTAAGAACATTCAAAACACAGTGAATCGTGACCGTATCACACAAGAAAGCAACGTTTCTAACGAAACGGTCAATCGTAATTTAATGAATAACGAAAATACACAAAGAAATATTAGTGAGGCTGTTAATCGACAAATCACTAATAACGAACAGATAAATCAAAACTTCAATGAAACAGTTAATCGAAACATCACAAATAATGAAAGTACGCAAAGAAATATCAATGAGACATTTAATCGAAATCACATCACCAATGAGAACAATGCAAGTACTCAACAAACAACATCAAACGGAGCAAGACGAGTTAGTAAAATGACAGCTGAAGCAATTCAGACAATCATTAATCGAGCAAAGAATGACGATAAACCATTAACTAAATGGGAAGCCGAACAAGTAGCTGAATGGAGAAAGAAACAAGGTAATCAAGAGAATGAAGGAGGTAACTAATGTTTGGATGGGATTTTGAACACAGTAAAAGAGATCGTGTGAAACTGTTTATATTTACCCTTTCCATTTTCCTTGTCGTGGGCTTTACCACATATTTTTTTCTCAACAAAATGGCAGTAGATTCAGCGCAATCAGAAGAGGTAGTCGAATCAGTGGAAAACACTGATTCTGGCTCTTCATCAGCCGTTCAAGATACAGAAAATGACGAAGAATCAACAACAGCAACTAAGACATACAACCAAACAGAGCAATTCTCCGAAGAACAAATGGAAAGGTCCAAAGATGTCGCTATAAAATTTGTAAAAGCATATCACACTTATAATGCTGAAAAGCCGATGGAGTATTTAGAAAATGCGCAACCGTTTATGACGGATGCTTTGTATAAGAAATTCGAAAAAAACCCTCGTAGAGAGCCATTAGAACGAACTTATTTAACGGTGGATGAAATAGATATTACACAAGTTTCTAACGCTAGCAGCATTGTTGTCCGTTGGAGTGTGATGGTAAAAGGGGAAGCTAAATCCGTTGATGGTTCTACTCAAAAAATAGAAGATTGGTATCTTGTTGGTTTGAGAGAAAATAACGGTGAATGGCTTGTAGAGGATGTGAATGTAAATGTCTCAAGCTAATGACCCAAACGACAATTATGAATCAGATGGCAGCTCGGCGCTAAAAAGCGCAGCTGCCACAGCTGGGAAAGCAGCCGCAAAGAAAGCAGGGCAACAAGTTGCTAAAAAGGCAGCACAAAAAGCAGGAACTGCCGCAGCATCACAAATTGGTTGGCCCATCATATTAGGGGTTGCAGCTGTTGTTATATTGTTTATTGGTATAGCTGTATCCGTCTTTTTCCTTTTAGCTTCTAGTGCAGAACAAGAGACAAAAACGCAAACAGGAGGGCTATGGGGCGGTGATATTTCGGAGTTAGGTCAGAATGAAATTCCTTCCGTATTTATACCTGTTTATCAAGCAGCACAAGAAGCTTATGGCGTACCGTGGAATTTGTTGGCTGCGCACCATCGAGTAGAAACGCATTTTTCAACAATCGAACCGATGATTTCGCCTGTGGGCGCACTTGGTCACATGCAATTTATGCCCTGTACATGGGTTGGATGGGGGCATCCAACTTGTTCAGGGCTTGGCGCAGGGAATATATCAGATTCTGATTTATCAGATCCTAAAGTGATAGAAAAGTATGGTGGGTATGGTGTAGATGCGAATAACGATGGAAAGGCTGACCCATTCGACATTGAGGATGCCATTTTCTCTGCAGCTAGCTATCTAGCTGCCAATGGAGCAGCTGATGGTAATTTAAGAGAAGCCATATTCGCTTATAACCGAGCTGATTGGTACGTAGAGAAAGTTTTAGGCTTTGCTGGTTCATATGTAGATGGCTATGTTGCTGTAGATGGCACAGAGGGGTTAAGTGGTGTAGAAGTAGCTGACATTGGGCGTCAATGGATTGGTAATTCCGAATACGTCTTTGGTGGTGGAAGAAACCAAAGTGATATTGAAGCAGGGCGCTTTGATTGTTCAAGCTTTGTACATTGGGCTTTTGATCAAGTTGGTGTAAATCTCGGGCCGTTAACATCAACTACTACTGATACATTAAAGAACCTTGGTAAAACCGTATCACTAAAAGAAGCGAAACCAGGAGACCTTGTTTTCTTCAATACCTATAAAGACGATGGGCATGTAGGTATTTATATAGGAGATGGAAGATTCATAGGTGCTCAAACGAGTAAAGGTGTGGCAATTGAAGATATGACAAGTGGGTATTGGAAAGATACATTTAACGGTAGAGTGAAGCGACTTTAAAGGAGGAAAAATCAAATGATTATGTCGACAGGGGATATTAAAGAAAAATATGAAGTATTAGATGTTTACCATAATTACATCACAACACCTGTAAAAGAGAACAAATTAATTAGTTTTACAAAAGAAAAAGACCTCATTTCGGAGGCATTTAATAAAATTAATTTGCAAGTGATGGAATACGCTGAAAGCATGGGTGGGGATGGAGTTATCCATATCCGTTATGATACTAAATTTTTTAATCAAGATAAAAATGTTATGGTTTCAGGATATGGCACTGTAATTAAATTGATTGATTAATAACTACTACGGAGCAGCCTTAATGGCTGCTTTACTATGTTTAAATCAAAAGTCATTTACATTTAAAAGATATTATCCCGTTTAAAAGAAATTAATTTCGCCACAGAGCCAATGAAGCGTTGTTAATTTCTTTTTTTGTGTAAATGAAAGGTTGTCTGCAGAGTGAACTATTCTTTGTAAAAGCGTTTTGCTGTCAGTACTCCTATATAGTTCTTTAATTTTTTAAAAATTATAAAAATATGAATAATTCCCTATTTGTGGAAAAATAAAATCGTGATATATTCTTAAAGAACAAAAAATTGAAAAAATAGAAAGGAATGGTCGAAATGAAAAAAATGCTAATAGGGGTACCGCCAGCAAAACGCGGATTTACAACGTTAAGGATATTCCAGTATTAAAAATCCCAATCTCTCAGTGATTTAAATGAGAAATTGGGATTTAATTATTCAACGATTGGGTAGTTATCTACAGTATCAGCTCATAAAAGTTGAAAGAATGCACCTTTTATCGTTGATTACATGTAGTCATAGATACACGTATTAAGGACGTGACTTGAGCCCCCAGTGGGTACAATTGATACTTTAGGCTTAGTATGTTTTCCATCAGGCAACGAGCCTATCTATCACACCTACCGCGCTAACGCTTACTGTCCTTGAAGTTTAATCTGGAAGAAGTACACTTCCACACTAAACTTCAAGGTTGTTTCTTTCTCCAGTTACCCAAGTCTATTTCCCCATACCTTTGGATACGTTGAATACTATAAGAAATATCAGTATATAATGTTTCCACATAGATAGAAATCTGGTCGTTTTTGTATCATTACATACGTTAGATACGGTAGAAAAACATACTGTAGATAAGCGCCTGATTATGGAATAGTATAGAAGACTGACTAAAATACCCTTTATTAAAAATTTTAATAAAGGGTATGATCCAAAAAATTTATGCCTTTTTTTGCTTCCCATTCTTTTCTTAGGTCTTGTTTTGATAAATTTATAGCTGTTTTATCATTTTCACTCTCACCAAAACCAATAATTTTTTTATCATCTTTTTGATCATAAGAAGAATACGCGTGAAATAATCCATTTTTAAGCTTAAAAACAGCTGTTCTTATAGTATCCCCGATTTCGTCTTTAGTTTTTATATAGTAGAAGGTTGATGAAATTTGTGTCTCCATTTTTTCACACCTTTTTCAAATTGTACCTATTTTTACGACTAATGAACTTCCTTTTACTTTAAGGTCTTTGATAACTGTTACAGAATCACCATCATTTAAGACATTTCCATTTGCATCTTTGAAAATCTTTTTATCTTCACTATTATCATTTTCTTTTTCTAATAAAGTCCACTCATGAGCACATTCTGGACAAACAAAAAGACTTCCGTCTTCGTAAGTGTATTCTGAACTACATTTTGGGCAATTTGGCACATTAACCATAATTTCTTTCCTCCATTCATTATTGTTAATTCTATATGAGAGTTAATTTCAATTTCCTTTTTTAAAACTTCGTAAGAATAGCAATTACGAACTTGAAAGCGAGTTCCTTATATGATTATATCCTGTCATGATCTCTTGAATTAGATGAAATTCATTTAAACTCTTTTCAAATTTGAAGAAAAGGTTATCCTTTTCTTTTTTTCTATTCCTCATTATCTGTATCATTGAATTTATCTAACATTGTTATCGTATCAACAAGGTGATTATTAAAAATTTGACGAGCAACACTGAGCAACTCAATAATCATAGGATCTCTTAAGGAATAAACGACCCGATTACCATCTTTGGTACCTGTAACTATATTTTTTGCTCTCAAGACTGTTAATTGCTGCGATACTGCCGAACCTTCACTTCCTACAAGATTTTGAATTTCATTTACATTTTTGTCTCCGTCAGCTAAAAGTTCAAGAATTCTTATTCTAAGTGGATGAGCAAGAGCTTTAAAAAATTCAGCTTTAAACCGTTGCATTTCTAAGTTCAATTTATTTCCCTCTCTTTCTAGATACAATTAAGATGTCGTAACTACTTTTCCTTTTTTTTCAATGTTCTCATGTGCACCCGAAAAGACTGTACATTCCCTAAAAGCAAAATGTTTGCATCCAAGACATTTGTCCTTATTTAGATGTTCAAGTGCAAAATCTATTGCATTTCCAGTACGATCAAAAAAACGCCCTTCTCCTATATATTCAAATAAACCTGTTTTTACTAGAACGCTTTTAGGTTGAGGTTTAATACCAGATATCAATACAACCCCGTGTTTGGAAAAATCCTTTACGATACTTGATAAATAAGATTCACCCGTTGTATCCATAAAAGGGACTTTTCCCATTCTTAAGAGTAAAACTCTCGGTTTGTAGTTGATCGTATTCATTATTGAGTGCTCAAACGCTTGAGCAGTCCCAAAAAATAAAGGACCTTCTACATTATAAATACTAATTTGAGGACAGTCACGAGCATCTGTCACCATTTTAGATTCCATCTTTTCATGTTTATTGTTTGGGTTAGGTAGTGCCTTGACTGTTACCGTAATATCGCTCATTCTTTTTGTAAATAAAACCACTGCTAATAAAAGACCTATTTCAACAGCAACTGTAAGATTAACAAAAACCGTTAATAAAAAAGTAACAACTAGAACAAGTGAATCTTCCGTTTTTGTTTTTAACACGTGATAAAATACATGCCTCTCACTCATGTTCCACGCTACAACCATTAAGATAGGGGCCATACTGGCTAATGGGATACTTGAAGCATAAGGAGCAAGAAGTACTAATACTAACAAAACGACAATTCCATGAATCATTCCGGAAAATGGCGAGAACGCACCATTTTTGATATTTGTCGCTGTTCTGGCTATGGCTCCTGTTGCAGGAATTCCACCAAATAAAGGAGTAATCATATTAGCGATACCTTGACCAATTAATTCTCGATTACTATTATGCTTACTATTTGTCATACCATCAGCGACCACTGCAGATAATAAAGATTCGATACCCCCAAGCAATGCAATTACAAAAGCTGGCCCAATTAATTGTTGCACGCGTTCAAAGGTCATTTCAGGTACCTTAAAATGAGGTAAGGCACTTGGAATCTCACCAAATGTTGAGCCAATTGTGGCTATTTGATTAGGATAAAATATGCTGGCTATCACTGTAGAAAATAATAATCCTATTAGTGGTCCTGGAACCTTCGGGGAAAATTTTGGCGTTAACAAGACCGCAATAAGGCATATTCCAGCAGTTAATACACTATAAAAATTAATAGAATGAATGTGAATGATAATTTCTCTGATATTACTTAAAAAGGTTTCATGTTTTTCTACCCCTGTAAGGCCTAGAAAATTAGCAATCTGACCCACAAAAATAATGACGGCTATTCCTGATGTGAAGCCTATAGTCACTGGCCTTGGAATGAATTTAATTAATGAACCAAGTTTAAAAATCCCCATTAAAAATAGGATAATACCTGCAAAAAATCCAGCAATTAATAAGTTTTCATATCCATAAGTCATGACTATTCCAAATAAAATAGGAATAAAGGCTCCTGTAGGTCCACCAATTTGATACCTTGACCCACCAAATAGTGAAATTAAAATACCTGCAATAATTGTAGTATATATTCCATATTCGGGTTTAACACCAGAAGCAATTGCAAACGCCATACCCAAAGGTATAGCAATGACACCAACGACTAGACCAGACAATAGGTCTTTTTGAAAATTCGGTAAAGAATACCCATTATATCTCCCAGTAAAAAACCATTTATGTTGCATAACCAACCCTTCTTCGTTTATAATATTTGCATATCTCTATATCTGATTATTTGAATATATTATGATATGAATTTACACTGTTTCCTTAATTATGTCAAAAGGAATTTTTGAGGTGAAATACATGAGAATAGGAGCAAGGGTTTTGTTTAATAACACAATATATAAAATTTTATATATTTTATCCAACGGGATATTTTAAACATACTATTAACCCAATTAATCTCAAACGAACAATCGAAAAAGTACAAGAACAAAAAGTAGAACAACGGTAGAGTATGTGTCTTTTCTCTTTTCGTAATATAATTATTGCTTTTCAACATTGGATAAGAGACTACAATACCTGCTCCTACTGCTGAACGCCTATATAATAAACAAAGTAGTTTTTGAAGGTACTTACTGAGTGTTTTGCTTAAGTTAAGGAATATTTTAAATACCTATTGCACTTTTTGGAACTAATTGACTTCCTTTTTACCTGTGCTCTCATTATGTCCAAGCACCAGCCTAAGAACATAATTAATGGAAATAGGAAATATCCCCCTTTATAGAAAGATAGAATTACTAGTAAGGATGGTGGGGAAATGGACATAAAATCTTACAAGGATAAAGACGGGAACAAGGTTGTTATAGGTGATCTAGTTGAGGTCATTTATCATGAACCTAATGTCGAAAAAATAGGTAAGGTAGTAGCTATAGAAAAAATAGGTCACTATGTTTGGATAAACTTAGAGGGGGAAGGACATATTTGGATGCGGGGCACAAGGCATACTAGAAAATTATACTAAATGGGCAGAACTAAGAGGTGGACAATGTGGGCAGAATAACGTTCATAGGTACGTGGATGGATACATAGTTACCTGTTTGCCATGGTCGGATTGGGTAAAAAATTGGTTAATCTAAGGGAGAAATTTAATTGCGGATGGAGCGAATAAGTTGAGTATAGAAATAAAAAGAGAAGACATTATCCAATATGGATTGAAGGTACTTCAATTAGTTGGGTCACATTATATTTGTGAGGTTTGTATAAAAAGTGGGAACTCTTGTTGTCAAGGGTGTGAGCTTTTAAAAGACGGTTTAGGGTGCCAAAAAAGAAATACTAGTTGTACTGCTTGGTTATGTGGTTTACAAAAATTCTTTTTAAATGAAATTGAATTGTTAGATGAGTGGGAAAACTTATGGGAACAGGTCCCTGGACAATGGTTCCGTAGGGATAACACCCCAGAAACAATAAAAATAAAATCATTACTTAATCATGAACAGTTAGATAGTAAAATAGGAAAACTGATGGCTGAAAAGTTAGAATTGTTTGTAAAAGAGGGAGGAAATATAGATAAGTTAGAAAGAAAGTTGAACCTAGATTTTGATCTTAGAAATTCAGAAAACTTTATATAGAAGATAGTAAGGTCATGTAAATTTATAAATAAAATCATTTAGTTATATAAATATTTGAGGAGGAACTATAAAAATGGCGAATTTTTTGATTGTAAGCTTAGTCATTATCTTTATTATCTTAATATTAAGTTTAACCACTACATCGAAAGCATACCAATATAAACATACTATTGACCCAGTTGATCCCCATTCAGCTGCTAACAATTCAAAAAAACAAGAAAATGACAATCAACAACGATAGAACAGTGTATCAAACGGTTGTTCCATTTCAGTTTTTTTGTTTCCTTATAATAAAAAGAGCACAATAATAAAATTCAGAAATTTCCTATTACTCAAGTATTTCCTAATGTTAAGGAAAGGTTACTTTCGTTATTAGTTACTTATAAACATCATTCCTACATCGGCTCTGACAGATTCCGTAAGCCCCGAGTAGCTGTTGTAATTCACTAGGTCTATTAATTCTTAAATTTCTTTTTTAAATTTCATTAAAGGATGTTTGAATGAGACCATTATTAACTTTTCGCTCAACAGCGTTACGGTAAATATCTACTAATAAATCATTCGATACTAACATCTCCAAGGATCTATCATTTATTATAACCTCAAATATATACTCTTTTTTTAATATTATGTGATTTATCGGTTTTATTATGTAACATCCATTAAACGGATATACAAGGTTCTTATTTAAAAATACATCGTTGATAAAATCAACGTTTCAAGCTTCTTCAGAATCCTCTTACTACATAAAAAATTGGTTTTATGCAACCTCTATTTCCTGTATTAATCTTACAAAGGTAACCTAATAACGTTTTTAAACAACGCTAATAATGTATTTATTTACTGGTTTAAATATCTTTATTGTCATTTAACAACAGTAATGTAAGGTATTTTTCATATTATGGTTACTGTCAAAAAGTATACTTTATGACACGTTGGAAAACAGATAATATTCTGTGTGTCAAAAAGTGTGCTTTTTTATTTTGAAACATTTCATTTTGTTGATATACTTTTTGACATAGTTTAATAGTTTAGGAGTTGATATTTTTGAAACTAGGGTACGCTCGCGTTTCTGCTAAGGATCAAAATCCAGAACGGCAGCTTAAAAAATTCCGTGAACTTGGAATTGAAGAACGTTATATCTTTATTGACAAGCAAAGTGGAAAAGATTTTAATCGGCCGCAGTATCAGGCGATGCTTTTAATCATTCGCGAAGGGGATTTGATATATCTTGATGCACTGGACCGATTAGGTCGGGACTATGATGGTATTATTCGAGAGTGGAAGTATATTACACGGCAGCTAAACGCAGATATCGTGGTACTAGAAAATGAGACGCTTTTTGATAGCCGAAAATTCCGAAGAATGGGCGATCTTGGAAAGTTAATGGAGGACCAATTTTTAAGCCTGCTTTCTTATGTAGCCGAGCAAGAACGTAAAAAAAATAAGCAACGGCAAGCCGAAGGAATTGAAGTGGCAAAGAAGAAGGGTGTGAGATTTGGGCGACGTAAGTACGAGATTAATGCAGATTTTATTCGGGTGTATGATGAGTGGAAATCTGGATCAATCACTGCGACGGAAGGAATGAAGCGTCTTGATTTAAAGCCAAATACTTTTTATCGACGTGTAAAGGAGTATGAAAATCAAAGAAAGGAGCAGATACCTTGCGCGGTAAAGAACTTCTTACAACAGACCAGCGACAAGAATGGATGACCCCTCCCAATGGTGAATGGGAGCTTGCTACTTACTATACCTTCTCGCAACATGATTTGGAAATCATAAATCGTCACCGACGAGACTACAACCGGTTAGGCTTTGCTGTCCAATTAGCACTACTCCGTTATCCAGGATGGAGCTTAACTGATATAAAGGAGATCCCCGACTTCTTGCTTGACTATTTGGCAAAACAGTTGGATATTGAGCCAGGAGTATTTTCCTTA
>NZ_JBBPAO010000002.1:0-193563 GCF_038009245.1 Cytobacillus sp. FSL R7-0680 | reverse complement strand
TAGTGAAATCACTACTAATAAAAGAAGAATTAGTGAGATAAGTAGGGCAATCAGTGGAATCACTACTAATAAAAGAAGAATTAGTGAGATAAGTAGGGCAACTAGTGAAATCACTACTAATAAAAGAAGAATTAGTGAGATAAGTAGTGCAAGCAGTGAAATCGCTACTAATAAAAGAAGAATTAGTGAGATAGGTAGGGTAACCAGTAAAATCGCTACTAATAAAAGACTACCCTGCCATTGAATTCGCAGAAATGAGTAGCGCTAAAGCTAGTTCCGTGAATTTTGATTAGTATTAGCGTGAATCAATCTCGATTATGATAGATAGAAAGGAGACTTCTCTTGCCAACTTATAACAAACTAGTACGTGACAGAATTCCCGACATCATCCAAAAGTCAGGGAAATTATACAATACAAGAATACTATCTCACTCTGAATATACAATGGCACTTAAACGTAAACTTCAAGAAGAAGTGAATGAATATCTACAGGCAAGGCACTTGAAGGATCAAGGTGAAGAGCTAGCTGATATTCTCGAAGTCGTTTATGCATTATCAGAAGCTCAACAAATGTCAGCTGATGAATTAGATGCGATTAGAAGGACAAAAGCTCAACAAAGAGGAAGGTTCGAGAGTAGGGTGCTTTTGATAGATGTGCAAGAATAAGCTTATTATCATCTTTAAGGCAAAATCAATGGCATTACAAAAGGATACATAAGAAAGCACATGATGCATGCATCATGTGCTTTCTTAATATATGTGAAAAAATCTAACAAGTTATCCTATATAACAACCAACAAGTGCTTTTATATCCATAAAAAGTACCTGATAGCGCTCTCATAAAAGCATTGTAATAGGAAAATAATCTGAATTTTCTTGTTTTGTAGTGTTTTTATGTCACATTTCCTTACAAGTTTGTTGACGTTGCCTTTTATAACAAAGATAATTAACGACATATTAAAGACAAGGAAGTTGGGAGGTGTGTTTTTATTGAATTGAAGATGGCGGTTGTTGGTCCTGTTCCACTTGGTCAAGAGATTTGTCACATTGCCTCAGAGTTTGAGGGGATAGATGTGATTCCACTATTTTATGAATCTGCAGAACAATCACCAAGGTTGATTGAAAACTATAAATTCCCAGTAGATATGTATATTTTTGCTGGTCCTTCACCATTTCAACTAGCATTAAAATTTATTCCAAATTCAAGTATGGCTTATTATATTCCTTTTGAAGGAGCGGATATTTACCGATTACTTTTACAGGTATATGAGCAGTATAACCGATTTCCAGTCATTAGCTACGATATTGTAGATCAAGACTATTTAATAGAAGTATATGAGGAAAATAATCTGACTCTTATTCCTTATTTTTTACATTCTCACAAGGATGGTTTTTTAGATAGTAACGCTTTAGTCCGTTATCATTTAAAGTTATTAAAGAATCAACAAGTTGAAGTGATTGCAACGACAATGAACGCGGTTTATGAGCAGCTAAAGTCGCAGGACGTTCCCGTTTTCTTAATAAAACATACGAAATCCACAATCCGCGATATGTTAGTTAAGGCGATATTAAAGGAGCAAGACATAAAGAAAAAGGAGCTTCAGCTGACGGTATTACGTTTTGAAATTAAGGCGATAGGGGTCCATGATAAGCAGGCTGTAAAGGAAATGATTACTGAAATTATTATTTTCGGACAGAACTATTTATTGAGTACAAGTAATGTAGAGAATATGGTCGTTAGTTTGTTTTCAACAAGAGGTGTGTTTGAAAAGGTAAGTAAGGAGCGAACAGATTTTACATTTATTGAAGCTATGAATCGCAAGAAGCAATTGCTAGTTCACTTAGGGATTGGTATAGGCGATACAGCAGAAAGTGCTAATTTTAATGCACAGAAGGCACTTGAACACGCAAGTTCGAATGAGCGTGGAAGTTGTTATCTTATTGATGAGGATAAGAGAATTTATGGCCCGTTAGGAACAAAGGAATCAGTTAGTTATCCATTATTGTTCAGTAACCGAAAGAATATTACCTTAACACTAAGAAGATTATATGCATGGTTATTCTTGGTGAGAAAGACAAAGGTAACAACGCGAGATATTAGTATGGGCATGAATACGAGTGAGAGACATGCTTCGAGAATACTAAAAAGCTTATGTGATCAAGAGGTAGCAGAAATAACGGGAAAGGAGTCCATGAATCAAAAAGGAAGACCACGCCATATTTACTTCATTCATTTAGATAAATTAAAGGAAGCGGCGAATTAGAGGTGAGGAGGCTTAAACGGTAATGAAGAAGATGTACCACTATTTTATCCTACTATTATTTGTCACAACGTTAGCAGCTTGTACCACTATGCCTAGTGCAGCAAACAATGGAAAAACATATGGGAATGAATTAATCATTGGTATGGAATCAGAAGCGGATGTGTTAGACCCCCACCGGGCAGGGGGGTGGGTAACGATGAGGATTAACTATCAAATGTTTGAACCATTAATCGGGGAAGATTTGAGCAAATCTTCTGGTGAAGCATCTGTACCAGAGCTCATTCCAGTGTTAGCGAAGAGTTGGCAAGTATCTGAGGACGGAAAGATGTATACTTTCCACTTAAGAGAGGGTGTCAAGTTTCATGATGGGACACCATTTAATGCAGAGGCTGTGGATTTTAATATAAAAAGATTAACGGATGAGAATTTTGAATATTTCGATAAAATTGGATCGAGTCGTACATTTAGAACATGGAAGTTTTTTGATAGAAGTGAAGTGGTGGATGAATATACCCTCAATATTCATTTGAGCTCACCTTTTTCTGAGTTTCTAAGAATGCTAGCTCAGATTAATTCATTACAAATTGTTAGTCCAGAATCGATCATTACAGGGGGCAATGATAGCGTCGGGGAAAATCCCGTTGGAACGGGACCATTTAAATTTAATAATCGTAATCGTGGAGAGAATATAACGCTAGTAAAAAATAAAGACTATTGGGGCGAAAAAGCGAAGTTAGACACAGTTATTTTTAGACCAATGTCTGATCCAGCTAGTAGAGTATTAGCCTTGCAAAATGATGAAGTGGATATCATTGCTGTACCACCGCCTGATGCGATTGAAAATTTAGAAGAAAAAGGATACGATATTTTATCGGGCACACCGCCACATGTATGGTACTTAACATTTAACTTTGATAACGAATATATGCAAGATCAAAGGGTTAGACAAGCGATTAATTATGCAATTGACCGAGAGGGAATTGCCAATCAGTTGTTAAAAGGAACGGTTTCTCCTGCCTATACCATACAATCTCCAGGGTCGGTGAACTTTGATCCGAGTCGTAAATGGTATGAGTATGACCCAGAAAAGGCAAAGGATTTATTAGCCGAAGCGGGTCTAGAAGATGGTTTTAACATGATATTACAAACTTCTGTAGATGGTTCGGGGCAATTAATGCCTGTTGATATTGCTGAATGGATTCAAAGAGATTTGAAAAAGGTAGGTATTGACGTCACATTGGATACGCAGGAATGGATTACTTATTTCTCAGGATATAGTGATGGCATGGATTCTTCTATTGCTATGAATCAAATGTCTGCTGGTAGAACATCGCCATTCTTTTTATCAATGGTCGCTCATTCGGACTTTGTTGCTCCCGGTGGCTTCAATTCAGGTAAGTATGCAAGTGCAGAAACAGATGAATTGTTAGACCGTGCGTCTACAGCAACAGACGATGTCGAGGCATTAGAAATATGGAGACAAACAGAAGAAAAGATTATGACAGATGCGGCTTTCGCACCAATTGTTCATGATACGGCACCTTATGTAGTGAATAAGCGAGTGAAAGGCTTTGTGGTTCCATCAGAAGAATGGTATACGCTCGCACCTGTTTGGATTGATCAATAAAAAGTGCTGGGAGGAGAAGTAAATGACAAGGTTCTTATTCAAACGAATATTATCAGCAATTCCTGTACTTTTAGGAGTAACCATCTTTGTCTTTTTATTAATTCAATTAATTCCTGGTGATCCTGCAAAGTCGATTTTAGGAGGAGATGCGACAACTGAAGCGGTTGAGGCATTGCGAGTGGAAATGGGATTGAATGAATCGATGATTGTGCAATATACGAGCTGGATGGGGGATCTGTTACAGGGAGATTTAGGTTATTCACATACACTTCATACACCGATTACAGAAGAGCTTCTCCCACGATTTTTGAACAGTATGATTCTCACTGTTGCCAGTCTCTTCATATGTGTGGTTCTTGGAGTAATCTTAGGACTCATTAGTGCATTAAGAAAGGGCAGTATTTTTGATAAAGCAAGCATGGGTGTAGCTTTAATTGGTGCGAGCATGCCGGTGTTTTGGATTGCGCTTATGCTTATGTGGCTTTTCTCTTTAGAAATGGGATTATTCCCTGTAAGTGGCATGTACAATATGAGAAGTCCTGGAGGATTACCAGATTTACTACATCATTTACTATTACCAGCTTTCGCAACAGCAACAGTTTCATTAGCGGTGATTGCTAGACTGACTAGAAGTACAATTATTGATACGTTGCAAAAGGATTATGTGAAGTACTTTCAGTCATTCGGATTATCAAATTCGAAGATAAATATTGTACATGTATTAAGAAACTCCTTGCCTCCAATCATTAATATTTCTGGTATGCAAGTGGGTTACCTAATGGGCGGCGCCCTATTTAGCGAAGTTGTTTTTAATTGGCCTGGCATTGGGCAAGCGTTATATGTTGCTGTGACATCAAATGATTATCCAACGATACAAGCAGGAATATTATTGATTTCCATTACATTTGTCATCGTTAATCTCATTGTTGATCTCTTAAATGTATGGCTTAGTCCAAAGTTACAGGATTCAATTAAATCTAATGCGGGGTGAAGATATATGAAGGGATGGAAGATAGCCTATAAGGCTTTTTTAACAGATAAAGTAGCAACAATTGGTGCATTGATTATAATTATTGCTTTCTTAGTCGCATTATTCGCTCCATGGCTCGCACCTTATCACCCGAATGAAGTGGCTGATGGTAGCATAAGGCTCATGCCACCAGGTACAGATGGTCATCTATTAGGAACAGATCAACAAGGAAGAGATATTTTAAGCCGAATTATCTTTGGGACACAAACATCACTCATATCAGCAGTTGTCCCTGTCGTAATTGCGGCAATGATAAGTATTGGATTAGGAATTATTGCAGGATTTTATCAAGGAATTGTTGGCAATATCATTATGCGTTTAATGGATATTTTCTTCGCATTTCCTGCCGTGTTGTTAGCAATCGCTATTGCTGCGATTTTAGGACCGGGTTTACTTAATGTAATTATTGCGATGATCATTGTCAGAATTCCTTATATGACTCGTGTTGTATATACTGATACCCTTCAAGAAAGTCAGAAGGAATACATTGAAGCAGCGAAGGCTTTTGGTGTGAGCCGTACGGAAATTATGTTTAAACAAATCTTACCGAATGTCCTGCCATCACTAATTGTCTATAGTACAACACTTGCTGGGGTAACGATTGTGACAGTAGCTGGTCTGAGCTTTATCGGGCTTGGTGTTCAGCCACCTGAAGCTGACTGGGGCAGAATGGCTAGTGACGGTAGTGATTTACTAATGCTAGGACATCCCTTTGTTACTTTCTTTCCAGGAATTGCGATTTTAATTCTGTCGTTTGCCTTTAGCATGATTGGTGATGGATTGAGAAACGCACTCGATCCATATGAAAGGTCGAAGGTGAAAAAGGAAAATGTGACCGCTAAAAAACCAATGGTCGCTTGATAATAAATGAAGGATGTGGTGGTGAAATGATTCAGGCGGTAGGAAAGAAGCAAGCGTTTCTAGATGTAAGCCATTTAACGACGAAGATTCATACACCAGACGGTTCAATGACAGTACTTGATGATATTAATCTATCGATTGATAATGGTGAAATCATGGCAATAGTAGGAGAGTCAGGGTCGGGGAAATCGATGACTATCCATTCCATCTTACAAATGATAACGAAGAATTTACTAGATAGCTATGAAGGTGAAATTCAAGTGGAAGGGAAAAGTATTTTGGACATTGGGCAGAAGGAGATGCAGAAGATTAGAGGAAAAAAAATCTCACTCGTTGCTCAGAATGCAATGACTTCTCTAGATCCTTCTTATCGTGTAGGTAAACAGATTATCGAAATTATTTTAGATAAAACAAATTTATCTAAGAGGGAGGCGATAGAAAAAGCCATATATTTATTAGAGGAGATGGGGATTGATGAAGCCAAAAGAGTGTTTCAATCATTTCCACATCAATTGAGTGGAGGACTGAGACAAAGGGTAGTTATTGCCATGTCTCTCGCCTGTGATCCAGATCTTATTATTGCAGACGAACCGACTTCTGCTTTGGATCCCACTGTACAATTGCAAGTACTTGAGCTATTCCAAAAGATTAATCGTGAGTTAGGGACAGCTATTCTTATCATTACACATGATTTCGGCGTAGTTGCTAGAATAGCAGAAAGTGTGGCTGTGATGTATGCTGGACAAATTGTTGAGCAAGGGAAGACGAGTAAGGTGATTTACAATCCACAACATCCTTATACAAATAGTCTGCTCAACTGTATACCCGATTTAGATTGGATTTTCCAAGATAATGTGGGAAAGAAACCGTTATTTCAAATTAAAGGGGAGCCACCCAATTTAATGAATATAAGTAGTGGTTGTCGATTTGCAAGTCGCTGTCATATGGCTAAAGATATTTGCCATGCTAAACAACCAGACCTTAAAAGAGTGCATTCACTTGATTTGAACCACGCCGTTCGTTGTCTATTAACTGAAAGGAGAGAATCCTATGCAAAGTGAGTCCTTATTAGATGTAAGTGGTCTAACAAAGGTATATGGTAACAAAGGTTCATTGTTCGTACCGCGAAAGGAAATACTAGCTGTTAATAAGGTAAGCTTTTCTATTAATAGAGGAGAGACGTTTGGTTTAATTGGTGAGTCTGGTTCCGGGAAAACAACGATTGGTCGGATGGTGATGCGATTAATTGATGCAACGGCTGGCGACATTCAATATAAAGGTAAGTCCATTCTGTCGATGAAGGAGGGAGAGATGGATAAGTTAAGAAACGAGATGCAAATCATATTTCAAGACTCTGGTTCGGCATTCAACCCAAGAAAAACGATTGGGGAGCAAATTCTTCATCCTTTGAATAAATTCTATCCTGGTAATGAAGCTCAGATTCAGTATAAAAAGGTGATTGAAATGCTTGATGTAGTTGGATTGCGTTCAGACTTTTACCACCGATATCCACATGAATTATCTGGTGGTCAAAGGCAGCGAGCAGGTATTGCAAGGGCATTGATCGTGAAACCGAAATTTCTTGTCCTAGATGAACCTGTATCAGCTTTAGATGTTTCAGTTAAAGCTCAGATTATGAATCTTTTAATAGAGCTACAGAAAGAATTTCAATTAACCTATCTTTTTATAGCCCATAATTTAGATTTAGTTGCTTACTTCTGTGATCGTGTAGCTGTCCTTTCAAAGGGGAAAATGATAGAAACGGGACCTACAATCGATTTGTTTAGAAAGCCTCAACATGAAGTGACACAAAAACTATTAAGTTCCATTCTAACATTAGATGGGGATTTAGGAGATTACTATCGCAAGCAATCTGTCATATAAAATGGAGGGGTTTTACATGGAAAATGTGTTTTTCAAAGATATTGAGTCCGTTGCACAGATGTTAAAGGTTCAGGAAGTATCGCCTATAGATTTAACGAAAAAGTTACTTGAACGGATTCAATCAATTAATCCTGTATTAAATGCATATATCACTTTGATGAGTAAAGATGCATTAGAGCAGGCTACGGTACTTGAAAAAGAATTAAAAGAAGGGATTATTAGGGGTCCACTCCATGGCATACCAATTGCCTTAAAAGATATATTTGAAACGAAGGGGAGCGTGACTACTTCTGGTTCTAGAATCTTTGAAAACTTCATTTCCCAAAAGGATGCCGAAATCGTAAAGCTACTAAAAAAAGCAGGGGCAATTATAATAGGGAAGGCAAATCTTCATGAATTCGCGATGGGGGCGACAACAGAAAATCCTCATTATGGTCCTTCAAGAAACCCATGGAATATATTGAAAATTCCTGGTGGATCGAGTGGTGGATCTGCTGTAGCCGTTGCAGCGGGGATGGCATTTGCTGCTATTGGTACGGATACAGGAGGTTCCATTCGCTTACCGTCTGCTTTATGTGGTGTTGTTGGTTTAAAACCAACATATGATTTAATTAGTACCGATGGATGTACGCCTTTAAGTAAGAGTCTGGACCATATTGGGCCAATGACAAGAACGGTTGCTGATAGTCGTATACTCCTTCAAGTCATGGCAGATGCCAAAAAGTTAGAACGAGTCGATCTTAGTATCCGACTGAAGGATTTAAAAGGTGTAAAAGTAGCTATTTGCAAAGAGTATTTCTTTGAAGGAATGGATGAAGAAATAGCCATTCATATTCATCAGGCATTAGCTAAGCTTGAAAATCTCGGAGCAGAAATAATTGAAGTAGATATTGTTGGTATACAGGAGGCGCTACAAGCACAAAAAATAATTTTCAAAGCAGAAGCCTATGCTTTTCATGAATCTATGTTTATGGATAAATCACACCTCTATGGAGAGGATATACAGTTCCGCTTACAAGCTGGAAAAGATGTGTTAGCAAGTGAATACATTCAGGCCAAACAATATCAGCAAGCCTTCCAACAACATATCGAACATAAAATGCAAGCAGAACAAATTGATGTCTTCTTTTCACCAACGAATATAATACCGCCTTTTGATATTGGAAGTGTTGGTCCCGAAGAATCGGTGAATAATATTTTTCGATTAGGCAAGACACCACTAGGGAATTTGTTAGGGCTACCTATATTGTCGGTTCCTTGTGGTTTTACATCAGAAAGACTACCTATTGGGTTCCAAATCATGGGAAGGATGTTTGAGGAAGGGAAAGTATTAGCCATCGGTGAAGTATACGAACAATCAGAGGGTTGGGTATCATATTTAGAGAGAAATGAAGTATATCAAATAGAGAAAACGATGTAATTTGCAAAGGGAAACTCTAGAGGGGTTAAGGCTCTAGAGTTCTTCCTTTTGTTAAAAACGCTGCTATTTCCTTGCTACTTCTAAGTGTGATTATCTTCAAATTTGGCTTAGTATCTTTATATTTACGAAACCGCTCATGCATTTTTTTCTTTCTTCTATAATAAGTAGTCACGATAAACTTAAAGAATACCCAGTCAATTTTTTCATGACAGCCTTCAGCTATATCAGGTCTTGATCTTTTATGAAATTGGATACGGCGTTTAAAAATCCGGTAGAGACAGGTGGAGAGAGGGAGTTCTAAGTAGATGATTGTATCTGCTGCTGCTGTTCTAATGGGGAAGGTACTAGTGTAATTCCCCTCAATAATCCATTCAGGTTGTTTTATAATGCCTTGTTGAAGGTGTATGAATCTCTCTTCTGTTGATTCTTTCCAATTGGGGAGCCAGTATAAGGTATCTAAATGATGGACATCTATTTGTAGCTTCTTGCTAAGTTTTCTAGCAAAAGTGGACTTGCCAACACCTGAAGATACACCTATAACCATGATTTTTTTCATACGACACACTCACTCCTCTTCTACATAAGCGTCATTTACGCTATTAGAGAGCTTCATTTTCCTTTAAAATGATAGTAACTGTCAAGTAGGAGGAAAATAGAATGATTGAAGAAGAAATGTACAATCGAGCCATCACATTTATTGAACAGCGCTATCCTAAAGGGTGGGGTGGAGCGGCTGTGATTCATACTGGTGATGAACGTTATCTCATTAGTGTTGCACCAGTCACGTTTAACGCTAGTACGGAGTTATGTATTGAAGTTGGTGCCATTTGTGAAGCACATAAATTCAATATTGATGTCACACATTGTTTATGTGTCGTCCGTGATAATGAGAATAGCCCCTTTAAAGTTCTTTCACCATGTGGTATTTGTCAAGAGCGTTTGCGCTATTGGGGACCGGAAGTGAGAGTCGGAGTAACGACAAAAGAAAAGCTACTTAAGTTTGTTCCTTTAGGTGAACTTCAACCTTTTCATTGGACAAATGCTTATCCAGCTGAAGAAATCGAGCGCTTTACTAGCAATGTAGAAAAGTTGCGTTGATTAAGGAATAATGTATAGATATAATCAAATAAAGACATTTGTGCAAGTAGTAATAAAACCACACCCTTCATAAAATCATTTAAAAAATTGATTTTGTGCTAGGTGTGGTTTATTATGGAAAATTATAGTGTCAAGCCACCATCAACCATCACTGTTGTCCCAGTCATGTAGCTTGATGCATCAGATGCTAAGAAGCTCACCACGTTCGCGATTTCTTGAGGTTCAGAATATCTACCCATACGCATCACACTGATTTCAGCAGGGACATAACCAGTTGTTTTCATTTGCTCTTCCACTCCTTTAGTCAGCGGAGTGGCTACGCCACCAGGACAGATGGCATTTACACGGATCCCTTTTGATACATATTCGAGTGCAGCCCCTTTTGTTAAACCAACTACAGCATGTTTACTTGCAGAATAGGCTGCAGCACTATGCTCAGAGCGAACGCCTGCAGTAGAAGCGGTATTGATGATGTGTCCATGGCCTTGTTGTTCCATCACTTTTAAAACCGCTTTCATACCAAGGAATACTCCTTTAGTATTAATATTCATCACACGATCGAATTCGGATTCTTCGATATCAGTGAACATCGAGAATTTTTGTACAACTCCAGCATTATTGAAAAATACATCAATGGTGCCGAAAGTATCCACTGCTTTTTGGACATAATGATTAACATCATCCGCATTAGATACATCTGCTTTAATGAAAATGGCTTCTACGCCTTTTTCTTTTACTAGATCGAGTGTTTCATTGGCAATTGTTTCATTGAAGTCAACGATAACTAAGTTAAAACCGTCTTCTGCTAATTTAATCGCAGAAGCGCGTCCAATTCCTCCACCTGCACCTGTTATAACTGCTGTTTTCTTACTCATATAAACATCCCCTTTTGCGAATAAAATTGGTCGACAAGTTCAGTGTTAGACACCTTGTCTATTTAAATGATAAACTATTTGAGATGTTGTTAGGTACAAAGAAACCTTCTTTTCTAAGAAGATAGACATAAATAAAGTATGTGTTGAGGATGGTGGTTTTGTGATAAAAGACCCAAGGGTGTTGCAAACTTTTGATTTGTTGTGCAAAGGGTTTACAAATTTACTCCAATCAGATGCCCTCGAGCAAATCAATATTAAGAAGCTAACGGAAGCTTCGAAAATCAACCGCACGACCTTTTATTTACATTTTGCCGATTTACAAGCTTTTGTTACCTATTATGTTAATCGCCTTTTCCAACATTGGTCAGATATCGTAAATAGTGTTCCTTCTCTTCCAGAACATAAATCACTACAAGAGCCTTATCCAGGTTTAGTGCAATTATTAGAATATATCAAAAGTGAACAAGAGCTTTATCATTGCTTATTAGTTGAGCATCGTTTGCCATTATTTACAGTAGCTTTAAGAGAATGGATGATTAAATTTACTAACCAAGGTTTTGGTACGGTCACACAAACTCCTACCTTAAGCGAATCGGAGAGAAAAGTAAGGGAAGTTCATATTCTAAGCGGTACGATTGGGTCCATTGTATGGTGGCTAGAAGAGGGATTTCCGATATCATCGCAAAAACTTGCAGAAGAATTGACCTTAATAGCGGCGAAGGGACCTTTTTATTTAAAATAGAAAAAAGTACTTGAAAATTCAGAATTAGAGATTATAATAGTAACTAATCAAACTTAATGCCTATTCATTAGCTATTAGAGAATAACCTTCTTTAATAATAACTAATGAACGAATGGCTATCTTAAACTATAACTGTCAAATGTATGGTGACAGTTGTATTTGAGATAGCCTATTTTTATTGGTATGGGTAAACGAGAGTAGTTAGTTTTGTGACAATAATCATGTAAGCGCTTTGAAAAGTTAATATGTAATCAATATATTAAATGAAAGCTTCAGAGTGGAAATACTCCATCATGAAGCATGTACGCATATCTCCAATTACTAGTTTTGAAAAGAGCATAGGAGATAAATGGAATCGTTAGAGATGCATGAATGATGTAACCAGATATGGATTTAATTTTAGGAACAATGATTTTAAAAAAGAACTTCTGTAAAGCAGCCTGTTTATTAACGATTAAAAATTCCCTTTTTTAATCTCCATTAGTAAACGCCCGTCCTTTGAAATATAGATGGTGTACTGCTATCCATTTATTTAGAAGGTTTTTTATGGATTGTCAAAGGGAGAGAACAGAATGAAGATTCGTTCAGTTAACAGTTTTATTTTAGATATTCCAACAATTCGACCACATCAGTTGGCGATGCACACAATTACTAAACAAGCGATAGTATTGGTTTGTATTCAAAACGAAGAAGGTCAAGAAGGTTGGGCAGAAGTAGCTACGATCGGCGGTGCATCTTATGGAGAAGGTACACCGGAAGCGATTAAGGTCAATATTGATACTTACATTACACCGCATTTGATTGGTAAAAATGCAAATGATTACGCGAAAATAATGGCCGATTTAAATAAAGTGGTTAGAGGGAATTATTTCGCTAAATCTGTAGTCGAGTCAGCGTTAATTGATTTAGCTGCAAAAGAAAAACAATTACCAGCATATGAATTACTTGGAGGGAAAATCCATTCTTCTCTCCCACTTGCGTGGACATTGGCAAGTGGCGATACAGCTAAAGACATCGCAGAGGCGGAACGATTTTTAGAGGAAAAACGTCATAGAATTTTTAAATTAAAGATAGGGAAGGGCGATCCATATAAAAATGTGAACCATGTATTGGAGATTATTCGCTCCGTAGGTGATCGAGCAAGAGTAACGGTAGATATTAATCAGGCATGGGATGAAACAACTGCTGATTATTGTATTGCAGCACTTCAAGAAGGTGGTGTTTCAATGGTAGAGCAGCCATTACCCACTTGGAACTTAGAGGGAATGGCTAGATTAACAGAGAAATATGCTGTTCCAATTATGGCTGATGAAGCAGCTAATTCTATCCATGATGTTTTTCAGATTACTAAACTGCGTGCGGGGAATAGCATTGCCCTTAAACCGTGTAAGCATGGTGGATTATTAGAAACGAAGAAGGTAGCAGCTATTGCTGAAGGTGCTGGATTTGGCCTTTATGGTGGGACAATGATTGAATCAACATTAGGAACAGCTGTCTGTGCTTCGGTTTACTCTACAATAGGTGAATTTACATTTGGTACTGAATTGTTTGGTCCTTTATTATTTAAGGATCGTATAACAGTAGACAATTTGCGCTTCGAAAATTTTGAGTTAATTATTCCAGACGGTCATGGATTTGGAATGGAAATAGATAAGGATAAAGTTGAATTTTACCAAAGATAAAAAAGTGGTTAGGGCAGAATATTCTGATAGAATACAATTAACTGTATGGTTAAAGGAGTGTTATAAATGGCGATGTCAACAGCTTTCTTAACTGCGTATGCGAAGGCTCCCCAAAATACGCCTATGTATGAAAATAATAAACAGATTGGAATCATGCTAGAGATAAATAAACAAAGTCATACAATCGTTAATGTCGATTCTACTTTTATGACAGGACTTGCCAAAGATTATTTGAAGAGAATGATTATTGGGACAGATTTTAGTATAGATATATCAGACTTGATTTTAGATATAGAGATGAACTGTATTATTCCTTCACAACAAGCTTTAATTGTAGCCTTAAAAGTCGCGCACCAGAAGTATCGTGATACGTTTCTAAAAAAACCAATTGAATAATTGCCCGTTTATTTACGATTTCAAGACTCTACTTGAAATAAAACTAGATAAACTATTCGGCCTTTTAAAAAGAGCACTTATTAACTGTGTTGCTTTTTGGAGGGCCATTTTTTTTACCCATAATGAAAGCGTTTTTAAAAAAGGAGTTAGATAAAATGAGTAATCTATTTAAACAAGTGAATCAAACGCTTTGGCAATCGCATAAGCGTTCGAAGGATTTATTAACATTTGCTAGTTTACGTGAAGTGAAAGAGACAAGTGTGACATCAACCTCATCAAGCGCTAAAGAGGAAAAGAATAATCGTAAAAACAATCCAGGTTCGTATAAAACTAGTCAGGTTATCGGATTACTATTAGGTCCTGTTCTATTCTTCATGATCTGGTTGATACTTCCATTAAATGGATTGAGTGATGAAGGAAAAGCAGTCCTGGCTATTACAGCCTGGGTGTCAACGTGGTGGATTTTGGAGGTCATGCCTTTAGGATTAACCTCCTTGTTACCGATTGTATTATTACCTTTATTAGGAGCAATATCTGGTAGTGAAGCAGCAAGTAGTTATGGCGATCCTAATATTTTCCTCTTTCTTGGCGGGTTTGCGATTGCGCTTGCGATTGAGAAATGGAATCTTCATGAAAGGATCGCGTTGTCAATCATTAGTCTTGTAGGAACAAGTACGTCAGGTTTAGTATATGGATTTATGTTCGCAACAGGTTTTCTTTCTATGTGGATTTCTAATGTGGCGACTGTAATGATGATGTTACCGATAGGAACAGCGATTGCTTTCAAAGTAGGAGAATTAATGAAAAAAGAGGGACAGTATACTTTTGCAGAAGAAAAGAAGTTCACTCAATCTATCATTTTCTCTATTGGCTTTGGTGGAATTATCGGAGGAAGCGCGACACTGATTGGAACGCCACCGAATCTGATATTGGCAGGATTAGTAACTGAAATGTTCGGTATAGAAATATCATTTGCTAAATGGTTTTTGTTTGCTTTTCCAATGATCCTCATTCTAGGTATTGCAACAGCTTTTTATTTAACTAAAATCGCCTACCCCATGAATGTTAAAAGCCTGCAATCAGGAAAACAATTCGTAATAGATGAGAAGGAAAATCTCGGAAAAATGAGTTTTGAGGAAAAGGCAGTAGGGTTAGTATTCACGTTAACGGCTTTTATGTGGTTAACAAGATCTTTCCTCTGGACGGATATCATTCCGGGCATAAGTGACACAATGATTGCGATTACCGGTGCCTTATTACTTTATTTAATCCCAGCATCTAAAAAGCACGGAGGAAGATTACTCGGTCAGGATTCTCTTAAGAAAATGCCTTGGGATGTCTTGCTTTTGGTCGGAGGAGGTTTAGCCATTGCGGCTGGATTCAGTCAAACGGATCTATCATCATGGGTTGGTAGTCAGCTATTATTGTTAGAAGGAACGCCATATATTGTCATTCTGGCTATATCGACCTTATTAGCAATTGGTATTACTCAGATTGCACCTAATACTGCTGTGACAACTATATTTGTACCTATTGCGGCTACGCTTGCGTTAGCAATTGATGCACATCCGTTACCATTAATGACAGCTATTGCTTTAGGTGCTGGTTTTGCTTTTATGCTACCGATTGGTACACCATCTCAAGCAATTATATTTGGTACAGGGAAAGTAACGATTGTTGATATGTTAAGAAGAGGAACACTAGTTACCATTTTAGCCACTGTACTGATTATTTTATTTGTATACTTCCTATATCCAATGGTATTTGATCTGAACTTGTTCGAATATCCATCAGCTTTGAAATAAAATAAAACAAAGCCTTACTCCTTATATAGGAGAAGGCTTTTGTTATACTTATATCCCTTTTTTATAGAGCACAAAAGAATAAACAGTTGGTATGATGACAATAATCACAACTAAAATAATCATGATCAGAATCTGAGCAAAGTTGATAAATCCAGTGAGTATCATACCAAGCCCACCAATAATCCACAAATAACCGGCTAATCGATGGGTTTTATTCCAATTTTCCTCACTTGTAAGTGTCCAAGGTAGCTTGATTCCTACCGTGAAATTTTGCTTACTTTTAGGCATATAATTTCCACAAATGATGAAAATGAGTCCTACCAGAATAGGGGCAATAGATTCAATACGGATGTCATAGCCGAGTGCTTTGAATAAGGTGATGGGTACGATGATAAGAGTCATAATTGGAATTAACCATATAATTAATTGTTTGAGTGCTTTAGCGGTATTTTCTTTCTTTGGGTCATTATTTATCATAAAAATAGTAAATAAGTGAATGGCGGCCATTAATAGGGGCAATCCCCACACAGCAATGGCTTTCGAGGTGAAATTATCAGCTTCACCTGCTGTATTCCAGTGGATGGCGATTTGATCAGGTAAATCAGGATATACAATCAAGCCAGGAATAATAGGAAGTAAACAAAGTAACGTCGTAATCACAAGTGTCCTATTCATTTTTCTTGTCATTTTCTTTCCCTCCAAATTGTGTAAACCACAGCATAATTTCTTCAAATACAGAAATATTTAATTCGTAATAAATGAAGTTCTTATACTTGCTTTCAAGTATAAGATCTGCCTTTTTTAGCTGTGATAAGTGATAAGAAATGGTTGCTCCTGTCATTTCAAAATGCTTCCCAATCTCACCGGCAGATAGCTTTTTATCTTTCAGTAAGACAAGAATCTCTCTACGCACAGGGTCTGAAAGAGCCTTAAATGTATCTGGAAACCCCACGATAACACCTCTTTAATCTATTTAGAAATATCTCTAAATAGATTATATAACATGATATGTAAAAAATCACTATCTGTTTCGAAAAAATTCTAAATAGGTTTGCGATGGGCTCTGGGTTTAGGAATATTCATCCCCCATTATGAATGTATAGATCGTTTTGGAATGAATCATAATCGTTATATAAGTGATTGTAAAAAGGGGGCCATGTATCATTCAAATTGAAAGGGAAGTGTATTAAGGAGAATGACCTGAATAAGAAGAAGTAATAGGCTAAAAAATGAGGTCAAACATTGCTTTAATCATATGAAATTGAAAGAAGCGAAAAAAAATAACACGAAAAAATGTTAATGTTAAACCAACATTTTTTCGTGTTACAGATAGTTGCAATGTTAATTAACTGCGATGCTTTGTATCATTGCGAAGTAAGCCATTAATACAAATAAAACAGAAGCTAAAAAGGAAAGTGCAACATGTTGTTTCATTTTAAAGAGGACTAAGCTTCCACCAAGGCAGCTAAGGGCAAGAATGCCGAATATGATGCCCACTTCAGTGAAAATAAATGAAACTGAAATTCCTTCAAGTGTTCCTTGATAGAACAGATTTAATATCGGTGCATAGCCACTATGAGCAATTAGATTGTCAATGTTCATTGGGGGAGACTGCTCATTAAAAATACCTGTAAGGATAAAGATAATGGTTATGATAAGAAATTCTGCACGAACCCATGGCTTCGGGTTGAATGAAGACTCTCTTTTTAGGCGGTGTTTCATCCAAAACCCATTGATCAAAGCGAATACAGTTAAAGGCATAACAAAAAGTAGTTTTAGCAATAGGCCTTGACCATATGAAACCAATAAGGCATCTTTATAATCTGTTTCAGCAGTCGTCACATTCGTTAGAAGAATACCACTTAAAACAATTAGTAAAAAGCAGATAATGGCTGTTAGATGGAACCATTTTAGAAAAGGCAACCAACTAGTTGTTTGCCGTGAAAACCAGGATACGACGAGTAATACCCCTGCCCAAGTAGAAACGGCAATTAGATGAAGGGCATGAATTCCAATCCCATAAACTCCTTGTATACTGCCAGCATGGCTTGACCAGGCTACACCGATGGTAAGAAGGAAGAGAAGAATCATTTCTCCAATAATGGAAATCTTTCTTTTATCCTCACCAAAAAGGGTAATGTAAAATGCCAGAACGATACAAATGATGAATGTGAAAAGCCAAGCATTCCCTACGCGGAAACTGAGTAATATATTTTCAAAGGCAGAACCCAGCCCATCAAGTTTGGTGAGATGGGTAACTAATTGTATTAAGGGAATGAAAGATAATACGGCAATCCCCATTGTCGCCACTAATTGTATTGAGATGGATACATTTACAGGTGGCTTAGAGTTTGCAGGCACCCATCGTAAAATAAAGGTGCCTGCAAGGAGAGCAAAACATAAATAGAGAAGTGCCTCACTCAAAATGGTTATAAAAAACATAGTTTATTTTTTCCTTTTTAATAAGATGATCGCAATAATCGCAACAATGGCAACAAGGATGATACCAATCAATAACCCGTTTGAGTTTGATTCCGTTTCATCCGCTGTTTCGTTGGATGGTGTTGTCTCGTCTTCTTCTACAGTTGGCTCCTCATTTTCTGTAGTTGGAGCAATTTCTGCTGTATCTTCTTCTACCTCTTCTTCAGGAACATTGACTTCAAAGCCGTAAGATTCTTGCATAATATGACCATCTACTCCGATGATTTCCCAGCTTACCGTATAATTACCGTTAGCGATTGGTTCAGAGAAAGTAGCAATTAACTCATCTTCCTTAACAGTGATGTCACTCGCCTCGACTACTTTTCCTTCACTATTTTCAATTTGCAAAGAAGCATTATCTTCTATAACAGTGTCAAAATATAATTGAATCGTATCAATTGATTCTGTAACAGTCGCACCATCTTCAGGGTTTGAACTATCTAAATGAGTATGTGCAAAAGCGGTATTTGTGCTAATTAATAAACATGTCACTACGAACAGTAGCATAGATAATTTTTTCATATCATGACCTCCAAAACTTTTTTTCGTAATTAGCGTACTAAATTGGGAAAGGAGATACAACCTTTTACCTGTGTACGATTGGTGTCGTTTTTGTGAATTTCTAAAATACTGCTATGACAAAACAATCTCTTAAGTAGCGATAGGCGGCCCCTTTACTTAACAATTAAACACAATCAATTAAAAATGAGAACACCAATGTAGAAAAAATGTTAGATTCATGACATTAATGTGTAGAAAATATGGAATTTGTATGTAAATATCCTGTAACTAATTACCTTAGGTTGTACGTCGAATCCTTTTTATCTTTCCATAAATCCCACATATATATTTCTTGCCAATTAAAATATTGTTCTTATCATCTTTTGTCGTTAAAATCTAAATGATGAAAATAATTACAAAAGGAGAAAGGTTAATGAATCGAGTAGATGTAGCTTATTCACTGATTGTCGATAAAAACGAAGAAAATATCTTGATGGTAAAGAATATTAAACATAATAATTGGTCCCCACCTGGTGGAGGGGTAGAGAAAGGAGAAACATTGTTAGAGGCAGCAATTAGAGAAACGAAGGAAGAAACAGGTTTGGATATTGAACTTGGCGATATTGTCTCAATTAATGAAGCTTTTATGGAACAGGAAAATTTTCATGCGATTTTCTTTACTTTTAAGGCGAAAGTCATTGGTGGAGAGATTGAAATAAATGATAGGGAGACGATAGAAGAGGTGAGATGGATGAGTATCGCAGAAGCGGAATCTTGGATGCCTTATCATCAAAAGGGTATTCGTTATTTATTAAAACAATCTGCACTTTATTATTTTGAGGGAAATTAGTATCGTATAAAACGGTCACAGTTAGCAAAAAATGGTTAAAAAGGAGATGTTTTTCATGAGAAAATTCGCCATTTTTCTGCTTATATATTTACTCGCTTGCCATGTAAGTCTGGAGGAGGTACATGCAGAAGAATATAAACAACATGATGCCAAAGATAAGGAAGTGGTAGACCAGTTTGTATTAGCTATATTGAATGATGAGGTAAGGAATGCAGTAAATAATTATTATAAAAAGGATACTGTAATCCAATTTGACTGGCAAGCAAAAGACTATAACGTTGTTGAAATGAAGCAATGGAAGAAAGGTAATGAACTAGGACATTCTTTTCTGATTAGTTTAACGGTATTGCCATATGATAATAATAAGTCTAGTCAATTGGGTATTGATACAATTACTTTTGGCATTTCGCCTCAATCCTTAAACACACAGAAAAACAATAAGAGTTTAGCATCTACGGAAGTTGAGTTATTAGATTATAAACATAGAGAGGCTGTGTATAAGGGGAGTTAGTTCAATGGAAGAGAGGAGATTGGGTTGAAAGAGATATCTAGAGTGGTCGGGTTCATAGCGGGATTAATAAGTATGATAATTTGGGGAATGTTTACTTTTTTAACTTATTCTTCTGACTTTGTAGGAATAGGTACAGCCTTATTAACCTTCTTCTTGTTGGCACTCCCTGCTTTGTTCATTATTATATTTATAAGGGTCTCGAATCAGTTCATCATGCTCATTGCTGTTATTTGGTCATTGCCCTGTTCACTTTACTTTGCATTAACCCCAGGATTCTTCGCTATAGCTGGTTTAGCTTGGTTATTATATTTAATAAGTTTGATTTTGATGACTCTTCATAAGAAAAAATATAATTCAGTCAATTCAATTTGATAAATGAAGGAATATATGATAGATTAATAAAAAAATTGAGGTGAAGAATGATGCCTATAAAAGATAATTGCTCATTTTCACAATTGCATCATCATATAATCTAGCTTTGCTATTTCGATCTTGAAAATCGTAAATAGGAAGGCTATTTTTCATTCAACCGTATTTGATTAAGTTCACACTTATATCAAGTGCGGTTTTTTTATTATATAAAAAAGGAGAATGTAGAATGAAGAAAATGCAAGAACAAAACGTAAAAGGGACGCAAGATTATTTACCGGAAATTGCAAAGGTGAGAAGAGACATTACTCGAACATTGGAGGAGGTATTCGTTCAATACGGATGTGAACCGCTAGAGACACCGATACTGAATTATTCAAAATTAATGGCTTCCAAATATAGCGGTGGAGATGAGATCCTTAAGGAAATGTACAATTTATCCGACAGAGGACAAAGAGAGCTGGCTCTGAGGTATGACTTAACCATTCCATTTGCTAAAGTGATAGCGATGAACCCTCAATTGAGGATGCCTTTTAAACGTTACGAAATTGGGAAGGTTTTTCGGGACGGTCCTATTAAAACGGGTAGACTTAGAGAGTTTACCCAATGTGATGTAGATGTAACTGGCATTGAAAGTCAGATGGCAGAAGCCGAATTAATGCTTATGGCCCTTGATGCGTTTGAGAGAATTGGTCTTCAGGTGGAGATTCAATATAATAATAGGAAATACCTAAGCGGAATGTTGGCACTCTTTGGAGTCGATAAAGGCCAACTCAATCGAGTGATATTGGTCTTTGATAAGCTGAATAAGATTGGTGCCGATGGCGTGATGAAAGAACTTAATCATCTCAATCTCTCAGGAAATACATTAAGTAGTATTCAAAGGTTTTTAGAAGATGAGGAAAACTCAACGTTATCTTCTTTTGAATCTTATGAATCCACTCAAGTACAAGAAGGGGGCAAAGAAATCGCTGAACTAGAAAGTTTTTTGCAGGCCTTATCTATAGAGGGACAATGTAATTTTAATCCTTTTTTAGCGAGAGGGTTAGAAATTTACACCGGCACAATTTATGAAATCTTTCTTGTGGATAAAACAATTACATCAAGTATTGGTAGTGGAGGAAGATACGATCAAGCGATTGGAGGTCTTATTGGCACAAATGAAACCATGCCAACAGTGGGAATATCCTTTGGTTTAGATGTCATTTCTACAGCATTCATAGCGAAAAATGTTCAGGATTTAAGCCCCTCTCCAGTTGATTATTATGTGATACCACTTAGTAAAAATATCGAGGCATTAACAGTTGCCAATGACTTAAGGAAAAAAGGATACAATGTATTGCTAGAAATGAGTAAAATGAAGCTTCGCAGAGCACTTGAACGTGCAAATAAAGAAAACATAAAAAAAGTCATTATTATTGGCGAAAATGAAGTGAAGAACAATAAGTACAACGTGAAAGATATGGGAACGGGGGAGGAGATAGAGGTAGTTTTTCTTTTTAAATGAAAATAGAAAAGTTTGCTGCAAATAGTTAATGGAAGGAAGTGTAATTATTATTATGTATATTTATACATTTGGTGTGAGGAAGGATAATATTTGAAATTATGTAGTATAATAGAGCCCTTGATTGTTAATAAAAGGGCTCTATTAGCATAATGTGTACTATAGATAATCATAAAACAGTAGACAATGATTGTGTGCCAATGATTATTATGATTCCGAAACCGCTTAGAAACAAATTTTTAATGGATTTAGTCATTATTTACACCTCCTATATATGATATTCTTCCTAATAAATGATAGAATAAAATATGTAATAATGCCTGCTTTTTGTCATATATGAAAATCGGAGGGCTTAATATGAATAAATTAGGACATGTTTTTAGAACGATACGTCTTGCCAAAAACCTCTCATTGAAAGATATAGCTCAAGGAAATATTAGCATTTCGTTCTTATCTAAGTTTGAAAGAGATGAATCAGACATTTCCCTATCAAATTTTTATTCATTATTAAACAAAATAAATGTGACAATAGAAGAGTTTAGTTTCATAGCCAACGACTATAAATTACTCGACCAAGAAGTTTTATTAGATGATATCAAATCAGCATATGAGAGCAACAATATTATTCTTTTAGAAAAGTATAAAAAGAAAGAAATGGATTTATATATCGAGACAAATAGTCCTACATATAAGTTTAGTTATATTATGATTAGCGCAATTATACATACACTAGACCCGTCGAAGGATGTCTCTCAAGTAGATAGGGATTATATAAGTGAATATTTATTATCTATTGATACGTGGGGATATTTTGAGATTGTCCTGTTTGGAAACTCTATGAATTTATTGACTATGGATTCAATGGTTATTCTATCTAAGGAAATATTAAAAAAGACTAAAATGTATATGAATTTGAGAGTCAACAGACAAGAGGTTATTAGAATTTTACTCAATGCTGTGATTTTTTGTGTTGAAGGAAAAAGATATGCAGATTCTTTATTTTTTATTAAGACACTGGAAGATTTATTAAAAGATACAGATTTATTTTTTGAGAAAACAAAACTCTTATTCATTAGAGGATTGTATGAAATTAAGACAAATAAAATAGAACTGGGAACTAAAAATTGTAAAAAGGCAATTCAAATAATGTATGATTTAGGATCTGTTGAGATAGCTGCAAATCATGAAGAATACTTAGATAACTGCTTGTCTAGATAGTATTTTCAAATATGACATTGAAATCTTAACATTTAATACTATATATTAAAATAAAATTAATACAATAATAATAACAAGTAAGGTTAATTTTGGTTATTTGTCGTAATTAATAGCTATTTGTTTTATTTATCAATAAAGCCTGAATTTGAAATTGTTATTTATATTTAGTTTTAAGAAACTCAATTCAAATATAGAAAGATGGACTCGTTATGTCACAGAGATTGAATGAAAAGGAATTAGATGCCGTTATTGATATTCTTAAGGATGTTGTAAATGTTCATAAAACATTGTTTGATGATTTACGACCAATGCAAGAGGAGAACCCTAATCATCAGATGTTTTTGTTGCAGAAGGAAAAAGTGGAGTTTTATCAGACAATTATCCAGAAGTTAAATCAGCAACATAGAAAAGTGAATTAATGTTCGGTAGCTAGTCAAATGAATCTATCTTCATTGTAGAACCACACAAATCTTGTGTGGTTCCCTTTTTTTTCTTTACCCATGCCGTTATGACTGTAATCATGACTGTTTTGGCGATTAAATTTATTTCCTCTTTAATTATGTAAATGACAATACTTTTTCAACTTTGTTGTCCACGTGCTTTTATCAGGATTTTTAAAAGTGGATAAGGTTCTAGCCAGTTGGTTTGTGGCAAGTGATAGCCAAGCGCTTTCGCTAATGTATCCTTTGTTAAGAGTTTTTGCACTGTTCTTATATAGAATAGGTTATATAAATAGTACCTACAATCAAGATAAGGACTTCGTTTTGTAAAGTATATTGAACATGGAGGTGCTTTTAATAGGTTAAATTGAGTTCATGCCTAAGCACTTTTAAATTTTATAGGATTGTCTTTGTCCAATCCTAGTAAAAATAAGGTTATTCTAATAATGTCCTTACTATTCGAACCGTCCGTTAAAGCTTGTCCTTCTTAATTAAGGTAATTTTATTTCATTTTACTTCTATCAGTTAAATGTCTAATATTAAGTTAATAGGAAAGGGATGAAGCAATGCATTCATTAGTTTTTCAAGAAAAATGGGCCTCAACCTTATCAGAAAAGGACCGTAAAGAGATTGAGGGGATTTATAGTCAATCTGTTCCTCATCTACATAATGGAATGATTGGTTTTACCTCTATTTGGCAAGCAAAAAATCATCGAGAGGACTTATTGATATCGGTACTGATTCAAAATACAACGAAAGAAGCTTTTGTTTTAGAGCATACTGTTGTGTCTTATTTAGCTGAGGATGGAACCCAACTTGCTCAACATATTTTTACAACGAATCAAATACATGTTGAGCCAAATACGTCAATGCCATGGACGTTTATATTTCCGGGTGCAGGGGATGTACTAGAAAGAGGCGCAGGAAGGTTAGTTTTAGTAGATTAAAAAGCCATCTCCAACTGATTGGAGATGGCTTGTTTCATTTTTATTTTCCAGGCTTAAAGTTCATTTTCATCGCTTTTGCCATGTTTACTGGTAGGTCTGTATTTTCCATTGTGCCAGTAAACAGTTCTGATCCTGGGCCATAAGTATAAACGGGGATATCAATTCCTGTATGGCCGGTACTTGTCCAACCGACAGATGCTCTTTCTGAAATGATTTGATTGATAGATGAAGCTGGATTATCAGCATTTTTGATTGCATTGACTTCAGCTTTCGTTAAATCAATCGCTGCATATTCTTTTAGCACTTTCTTAGCGTTTGTCCGTTTCTTATTAAGTTTGGATGCCATATAGTCACCTGTAGCCGTCACATCTCGTAGCATTTCCACATTGGCACTACCATTTCCGTAACCGCCAACAGACATTCCGCCTGTATCATGATCTCCAGCAACAACAACAAGCGTATTGCCATCTTTCTTAGCGAAATCCATTGCTTCAATGACAGCTTCTTCAAATGCTTCGCTGTCTTTCATTGCCCATGCTGCATCATTCGCATGCCCTGCCCAGTCAATTTGACTTCCTTCCACCATTAAGAAGAAGCCGTTTTTATTCTTTTTCAATGTATCGATAGCCGTTTCTGTCATGTCTGCTAGACTAGGCTGTTGTGTGTCTTCGCGATCAAGCTCCGGTGCCATTCCTTCTTCGGCAAATAAACCAAGCACTTTATTCGTTTTCTTCACACGATCCAATTCTCTTTTATTTGTAACTAATTGGTAGCCCTCGTCTTTCGCTTCATCAATTAATTCGTCAGTAAAGTATTTTTGTCCTCCACCTAAGATGACATCCACATCATTGTCGAGTAATTGAGGGGCAATATCTGCTTCATCTGCACGAGAAGCGACATGTGAAGCAAAAGCTGCTGGAGTCGCATGGGTAATCGTTGAAGTGGCAACTAGCCCAGATGATTTCCCTTTCCTTTCTGTTTCTTCCAAAATTGTTTTTAGTTCTTTACCAGTCGGATCGGTGCTTATCATACCATTATTGGTCTTTACGCCAGTTGCCATCGCCGTTCCGGCAGCTGCTGAATCTGTAATATTGGAGTTCGCTGAGTATGTACGTTGCATCGCGATGTTCATCGAGTCAAGAACGGTATCCTCACCTTTATACCAACGATAGTTTGTTGCATAGGCCGCGGAAAAACCGTCAGGAATAAGGAAAATGACATTTTGTGCTTTATCTTTCCCCTTTGGCTTTCCTTTCGCTTCTACTTCTTGCTCAGGTAGTACGGTAGAGATGCCCCCGACAGCAATGGTAGATACAAGTGCGAGTGACAATAGTTTCTTTTTCCAAGTCTTTTTCAACATGTTTCTTCCCCCCTAAAATGGTTTGTACAAGATAACTATAAGGTCGAATTTTTAACGGTTGATAAAGAGAGGGTGAAAAAAGAGTAAAGAAGAAAAAATGGGTAATTAGTGGCGGAAAGGAGTGATTTGGAAGGGTTTTTACGATTGAAAGGAAAGAATGCTTGCTGAATTTGTTGTGGCAATCGCACTTTTGTTCTAATTTATGTAAAAGTTGCGTGAAGGGGGTGTAAAGGACTTTTACACACATGAATGATTATCGCGATTAGTAGATGGGGGAACACTACAAATCGCGATTGTCTGTCAGGTCATATTTCTAAGCTGTTGTTCCATTATAGAAACAAATTCATCTTCTTTCCAAATGGTGAATGTTTCTTTTATATCATACTGTGTTAATAATGCGTTAACGATTCGATAGCCAAGGTAATAGCCTAAGCGGGTCTGCTTGAAGTTTTTCCCTCCATTAATAGAGAACCATTCTTTATAAATTGTATGACTATCGTTAATGGTCTTCATATCATAAAGAAACTGTTTCGCGATCAAACTTTCATTTTTTTGAGTGAAGTCAAGCCACTTTCTGTCTTCTTCAAAGGCGAAATGTTCGTCTAATCGTGCTTCTACTAATAGCGTGGAAAGGGCCGTTGCGATGCCTTCTTGTAAGAGCCATGTATAGGGATGAGTCCAATTGACAAGATGCCAGTCTTGCGAATAGATGTCATTATATAAATAATGCATGACATGTCCAAACTCATGGGCAATAATAATTTTAATATAGGTTTCGTTATAGGGGAGTTTTTCTAGACAAAAGGCTACATCAGGTTGATATTGCTGATACACAAAGGCATTGCTCCCATATAAGCCGACGAGCAAGCGGACTGTTTTAGTATATTTTACATTAAACATCGCTTCATATCGTTGAAGTATATTTGGTATGTGTTCAAGAAATAAGTCTCTCATCGGTAAAAGTTCTGGTAGCTTAGGTGGGTGTTTCTTCAATGCTGCTCGTTTTTTTGTTTCAATATGTAAACAATGATGGGCGAAATAAACTTCATAGTCTGCTTGAAATTGATGATAGTACTGTTCTAAGTATTCGGATGTTGGTTGATAATGGCTCACAAAATCTCCAACTGTATCAACGATTCTCAAATGATGCTGCCTCCTTATTAGTTTTAATGCTAATAAAGTGTTCGCTTCTCAACTGTTAGAATCCTTCCATTTTCATTAAGTGAAAAGGAAATCTAAGAGCAAAGGCGAATATTTTAGCAATAAGGAGCTGATAAAGAAATGAAGGAACGTCTAGTAAGAATAGGAACGACTTATCTACCTGTAATAGATGTGGAACAATCAGCAAAGTGGTATCAGAAACATCTGGGTGCAGCTGTTAATTATAGGGATCAACATAAAGCTATTCTAGATTTAGCGAATCAAAGTATCTTTTTAGTAAAAGCAGAAGGTGGAGAGCGTTCCCAATTTGTTGACATAGAAGGCAGAGAACATTTTTCTGTTACTTTTGAAGTGGACGGGTTAGCTGAGCTGGAAAGATTGCATACCCTTTTTATAGAGGAAGAAGTGTTGGTAGGAGCAATTGAAGATCGTGGTCATGCGGGCAAGAACTTTATTTTCTACGATTGTAATGGCAATCAATTTGATGTTTGGAGTGAGTTAAGTCCAGCGTTTAAACAATGGAGAACGGATGTTATCTATGATTGAGATGATAGACGAGGATAATAGAGAAAAAGTGAGTGATTTTTTCGCGAATCATTGGGGAACGACAGAGATGGTTCTCTCCTCTGGCGTCTATCATTGTGATGAGCTGGATGGCTATGTATATAAGAGTGCTAAAGGTGAGATTGTTGGCCTAGTGACTTACATTAGGCATAATGAAGATATATGTGAAGTCATTTCGTTAGACAGTGTATATGAAGGGCAGGGAATTGGTTCAAGTTTGATGTGTGTTATTGAAGAAAAGGCAAGAGAATTGGGGGCAAAGGCGGTTCAGCTCATCACAACCAACGATAATCTACATGCATTATCTTTTTATCAAAAACGCGGCTATGTATTAAAAGCAGTTTATCCAAACGCAGTAGAGAAAGCGCGAACTGTAAAACCTTCCATACCATTTGTGGCAAGTAATGGTATTCCTATCCGAGATGAATGGTTATTATATAAACTGCTTATATAGCACCCTATTTTAAGCAATATTTTATCAGATTGCTCCAACTCATTGGTTATTTCACCAAAGAAAGGGTATGGTAATAGAATCATAGAGTAGTAGGTGAAAGGCAGATGGAGAGCTGGATTACAAGTGTGATGGAGCAGTTTGGTTATGTTGGGATTTTTTTGTTGATTATGTTGGAAAATATCTTTCCGCCCATTCCATCTGAAGTAATCTTAACTTTTGGTGGATTTATGACGACTACTACGAATTTAAGTGTAGCTGGCGTTGTCGTAGCATCGACCTTAGGGTCAGTAGGTGGCGCAGTGGTTCTTTATGGTGTTGGCTTGCTGATTGACATCAGAAAAGTGGAGCGAATCGTAGAACGTTGGGGTCATATTTTAAGATTAACCAAAAAAGATATTCATAAAGCAAACGGTTGGTTTTCAACATACGGAAAGTGGACCGTTTTCTTTTGTCGTTTTATCCCTTTAATTAGGAGTTTAATATCTTTACCGGCAGGGATGGCGCATATGAATTTTCTTGTTTTTCTTATTTTGACAACGGCTGGGACATTGATTTGGAATATCGTCCTCGTCCTTATTGGCGCTGCGGTAGGAGAATCATGGGAGTCCGTGGTCGGTTATATGGATATGTATTCCTATATTGTTTATGGCGCCATTGCTCTTGTGTTTATTGTTATAGTGATGATTTTTTTGAAAAAGAGAGTTTTTCATAAAAAGTAAGGTTGTTACGAGAGGGGGAACAACCTTACTCTTTATTAGTTGTTAAGGTGAAAGCCTCTATTTGTTCTCCCCACTTGACCGTTACATCAATCTTTTCATCCTTTAGTAAATGCAAGCTGTTGTCTAAACTACCACTATCTCTAAATACCCGCGGATTAGGTATATCTTCATTTTCATCGAAAGCTCTCGTTCCTCCACCAGCAAACTGACTTGTCTCGAAGCTAAAGCTATAATTTAAAACATTCTTTAACTCCTCTGGGTTCCCCTTATTTAATCGTAAGCTTATACTCTCCACTTTCGTCTGACAATATGATATAACGAAGCTCTCCTTCCGAATGTTCACTTTCTCCCTTATATAAATAAGGCGAGTCATTGCAGGCAGACAGTGTGGAAAACAATAACAAAAATGACAATTATTTTCTTCATTCCTCATACTTCGTTTCATTCTTACATTTATTGATATATATGATAAAAAGCAAGGGATATTTCCTGCCATTTTAGCTGAACGTTTTAGTAGGTTAAAAGTTCGATACTACTAATCTTCAACATTCACTCGTATAAACCTTTCGACATCAAACCAAATAAACCCATTTTTACGTTATAATGGTGAAAAGATAGGAGGGGGAAAGATGGAAGATATCATTCTTGATATTCAAAATTTATACAAAAGATACGGATCTAAGTTGGTGTTGAATGGTGTCTCACTACAGGTAAGACGTGGAGAAATTATTGGTTATATTGGACCGAATGGCGCGGGAAAGAGTACAACAGTGAAAATTCTTCTAGGGATTGAAGGAGATTTTAATGGAGAAGTAAAGATTTTTGGTCGTGATATTGCTGATGGAGACGTTAATTATAAAAGAAGGATTGGCTATGTGCCAGAGATGGCAGAAGTGTATGATAATTTAACGGCACAGGAGTATTTAACCTTTATAGGTGAGTTGTATGGTTTGCCGTTTGACTTTGCGGAATACAAAGCGAAGCGTTTAATGGAGCTTTTTGGGATTGGAGAGGTCTTTCGTTCTCGTATCTCATCCTATTCGAAAGGGATGCGCCAGAAACTATTAATTATCTCAAGCTTACTACATAACCCTGATGTGTTGTTTTTCGATGAACCTATTAATGGATTGGATGCTAATAGTGTAATGATATTCAAGGAAATTATGACGAGACTTGCCCAGCAAGGGAAGACAATCTTTTATTCTTCTCATATTATGGATGTCGTTGAGAAAATCAGTAGTCGAATTATTTTGCTCCATGATGGGAAAATCGCCGCAGACGGTACATTTGATGAGCTGAAAAGTCAGAATACAGAAGGCACGCTTGAGCAAATATTTAATCAACTTACAGGATTTAATCAACAAAAGGAAATCGGAGAACGATTTGTTTCAGTGGTAGAGGAGATGGCATAATGCAGGACATCCCAACACTTAAACTACTCGATCCTTTGAAAAAAGTCTTCGAGAAATTTGATATTGATTATGAAGTGATGAGAGCAATATTAAAGGTGAAGTTAACGATGGATGGTCGTCGCACACCGACAATGTTAGCTCAAAACTCGCAAAAGAAGGATAAGGGTAATCAATTTATTAAGTCATTATGGTTATATGTATTATTTGGGCTCTTTATGATCCCTTTGCTTTTTATTGGTGAGCATTATTTATTTCAAATGAGTATGTTTTTCGGTATGTTTACTTTTTTTATTATGACTTCGATGATTTCAGACTTTTCCAGTGTATTGTTAGATATTCGCGACCGCAATATTCTTTACCCTAAGCCTATTAATCGCAGAACGGTTAGTGCGGCGAAAATGATGCATATCATTATTTATTTAGGGTATTTATCTATTGCCCTTGTGACGATTCCATTAATTGTTGGTCTGATTAGACATGGCATTCTTTTCTTGCTGCTTGCTGTTATTAATCTTATTTTCATTAATTTATTTGTGGTTGTTCTTACTGCCTTATTTTATTTCTTAATCTTACAATTTTTCGATGGTGAGAAACTTAAAGATTTAATCAATTATGTACAAATTGGGTTGTCATTGATGATTATGGTTGGTTATCAGCTACTAGCACGATCATTTGAAATCATCAATTTAACCATCACAATTGAACCGCAGTGGTGGCAAGTATTTATCTTTCCTATGTGGTTCGCCGCCAATATGGATTTACTCTTAAACCAAAGCACAGAGGGATTTTATCTTCTGTTTGCCGCCTTAAGCATCATCGTTCCATGTACAGCGATCATCCTATATTTAAAATTCAATGATATGTTTGAACATAGCCTGCAGAAGCTGACTTATCAAGGGAAGTCAAAGGGGATGAAAAAGGCGAAATGGCGAAAATGGTTACTTCAACTTTTCTGTCGCACACAGGAGGAAAGAGCATTTTACCGTTTTGCTAGTGCGATGATGAAAAATGAAAGAGATTTTAAACTGAAAGCTTATCCGTCGTTAGGGTTTTCAATAGTAATCCCTTTTATCTTCATTTTCGGTGTATTAGGTGATAATGGGGAAGACCTAGCAAATAGTCATACCTATTTAACAATTTATTTTAGTTTACTTGTCATTCCGACGATTATGTTGCTAATGCCGTATTCCGTTAAGTATAAAGGGGCCTGGATTTACAGAACAGCTCCAATTATTGAGCTAAAGCCGATTTTTTCTGGAACGATTAAAGCCTTCTTAGTGAAACTGTTTTTACCACCGTTTTTACTCCTAAGTTTGGTTTTTACTTTTTTGTATGGTCTGAAGATTATTCCAGAATTAATCATTGTATTACTTAATGCCTTTACATTTGTTGTTATTTGTTTTGCGATTCTTAAAAAAGCCATTCCGTTTACAGAGTCTTTTGATCAATATACTCAAACAGGAAATGGAATCATCGCATTCTTCCTGATGTTCTTGGCTGGTGTATTCGCTATTTTGCATTATGTAAGTACGATATATCCTTATGGAACCTATATCTATTTAGGTTTAGCAGTTCTATATTTAATGGTTAGCTGGAAAGTTGCCTTTAATATTGGTTGGGAAAAAGTAATTGAATAGTCATATTGTTGGAAGGAAAAGCACTCTATTAAGTGGGAGATGCTTTTCTTTTTTTTGTATTTGTAAAAAGTATTGCATACCTTCATTTATTTGTGTATATTGTATATAAAGTATATATACAATATGTTGGTGAGGGTTAATGATGCAAATAATCATTTCTAATCAATCGAAAGAACCGATTTATGAACAAATTTGTGGACAAGTGAAAACGCAAATACTGAAAGGCGAGCTTGGAGCAGGGCAGGCTTTGCCTTCTATGCGGCAGTTAGCGAAGGATCTTGGCATCAGTGTCATTACCACAAAGCGTGCTTATGAAGAGCTTGAAAAGAATGGCTTTATTTATTCTGTAGTTGGTAAAGGATCATTCATATCCGAACAAAATAATGAAATGATGAAAGAACGAAAAATGAAGGTAATTGAAGAACAATTACTGTCTGCCGTGGAAAATAGTAAGGAAATAGGCATTCCACTTACTGAATTAATCGAATTACTTTCATTTCTATACAGGGAGGAAAATTAATGGAGAATGTAATTGAGTTAAAAGGTGTCCATAAATCATTCGGGAGTTTTCAATTAACAGACATGAACCTAACTGTGAAAAAAGGGTTTATTACTGGGTTTATCGGGGGAAATGGGGTAGGGAAATCCACAACAATCAATTTGATGATGAATTTACTGCAACCGGACAAAGGCGACGTGAAGGTATTTGGACTTGAATATAAACAATTTGAAAAAGAAATCAAACAACGGATTGGCTTTGTTTTTGATGAGAATGTCTACTATGAACATATTACTCTTGCTCAATTACGCAAACTTCTACGCCCTGCTTATCGTAATTGGGATGATGCATTGTTTGATGAGTATGTAAGAAAATTTGAGCTGCCTTTAAAGAAGAAAATTAAGACATTCTCCAAAGGCATGTTAATGAAGACTTCTTTAACAGTTGCTTTGTCGCATCATGCTGAACTGATTATCATGGATGAACCGACATCTGGCTTAGACCCAGTTTTTCGGCGAGAATTATTAGATATTTTACAAGAAATTATGGAAGATGGGACGAAGACGATCTTTTTCTCTACTCATATTACTTCGGATTTAGATAGAATAGCAGATTATATTACTTTCATTCATAATGGTGAGCATATTTTCACAAAAGAAGCTTTTCGCATTGAAGAAGATTACGCTATTGTTAAGGGTGGCATCGAGTTATTAGATCGCGATACGGAAAAAGAGTTCATTGGTATTCGCAAATCCTCATCAGGTTTTGAAGGATTAACAGCGAACAAAAGAAGAGTACATGACGTATTTGGTGATTTAGTCGTCACTGAAAAGCCAACAATTGAAGATTTAATGTTTTATACGAAAAAGGGGGAAGAGAGGCATGTTTAACTTGTTAAAAAAAGATTTTATCTTACAAAGGAACACGATGATTTTTTTGCTACCAATTTTTATTTTATTCTTAACCCAAAATTCTTCAAGCATATGGAATGCGCTCATTTTCAGTATTGCCTTGGCGATGAATGCATTTGCCATTGATGAAAAACCGGAGATTAACAAAATGCTCAATGCATTACCTTATACAAGAAAAGAAATCGTAAGCTCAAAATATTTTGGTACACTTATATACACCGCCTTAGTCGTTCTGGTAGTATTTGTTTGGAATATTTCAATTCATGCGACGTTTACAAGCTGGAAAGAGGCATTACTTATTTTTGGTCTTGTAATGTTGGCTATTTCTTTCCTATTTCCGTTTTCTTATCAATTTAAGAGTCAATATTTATTAATTGGTACACTGGGGTTATTTGGGGTAACTATGGTAGTAGCGAGGGTTTTCGATTTGAATATGGCTGGGACTTTAATGTCTACTTTTGAGTATATGGTTTCATTAAATGGTAGTGAAATACTGCTCCTCGCTGTATTAGTGAGTTTCGTTTATTTGATTTCTTGGGCGGTCTCATTGACTATTTATAGTCGTAAAGTATTCTAACTCATAATGGGGTGTTGGGAAGATGACAAAAGAGTATCTTTATAAACAACCGAAGACGATTCTCAATAAAGGAACTGGCTATCTTTCAGGATACACACATACTCTGAATCCTTATACGGGCTGTACATTTGCCTGTGAGTATTGTTATGTAAGACAAATGCCTGTTTCCCTTTTTCGAAAAGGAGAATGGGGTGAGTGGGTCGATGTAAAAAAGGAAGCTGCTCTGTTGTTAAACAAAGAATTGAACAGGGAAAAGAAGAAAGGAACCGTCACAATCTTCATGTCTTCGAGTACAGATCCTTATCAACCGGTGGAGTATAAGGAAGAAGTCACAAGGTCACTTTTAGAGGTATTTGTTAGCAACCCAGCAGATTTTCTCCTTATTCAAACACGAAGCCCGCTTGTTACAAGGGATATTGATTTATTAAAGAAATTAGGAAACAGGGTTCGAGTCAGTATGACGATTGAGACCGATGATGAAGAAATACGTAAGCAGTTTGCAAACGAAGCACCGCCTATTCAGGCGAGAATGAATGCCTTAAAAAAACTAGCAGATGCCAATATCCCCACACAAGTAGCAGTTGCCCCCATACTGCCTAGCAGTGAGGAATTTCCCACAAAATTAACAGAATATGTTGATCGTGTATGTATCGATGATTATTTTATGGGTGATGGCAGTGGTGGAAAACGGACAAGTCGTTTAGGGATTGAAAAGAAGTATCACGCATTAGGATTGGAAAAATGGTATCAACCGTCTGTTATCACTTGCGTAGAGAAAAGATTTAAAAAAGTTTTCCCACCAGAACAAATCTATATCAGTCAAGCAGGATTTGCCCCCTCATAACTATAAACATATATATAGGTACACTTTAAAGATGGAGGTTAGTTATTGTGAGTTTACAATTAATAAAGGCAGCTAGAGATGGAGACAAAGATCATTTATTAACATTGTTAAATATCGGGGCGAATATAAATGCACTAGATGACGAGGGGAATACAGCCGTTATGGCTGCGACCCAACAAAATCAAGTGGAAATTGTGCAAGTGTTAATAGCGCATGGTGCAGATATCAATATTCGAAATAAACGATTAGAAAATGTGCTTTTATACGCAGGTGCTGAAGGACTCCTTGAAATTGTTCAATTAGCTATCCAAGCAGGGGCCGATACAACAATCACTAATCGCTACGGTGGCATTGCCATTATTCCGGCATGTGAACGGGGACATATTGAAGTTGTAAAGGAACTGCTCACACATTCTGATACGGATGTGAATCATATCAATAATTTGCACTGGACAGCATTACTCGAGGCCATCATTTTAAGTGATGGTGGGAAAACACATCAAGAAATTGTTCAATTACTTATTGATCATGGAGCAGATATTACGATTACAGACAAAGATGGGGTAACACCCTTGCAACATGCGAGGGATAGAGGGTATCGAGAGATGATTGAGATAATGGAAAAGGTAAAAAAGTAAGTTAGTTAATTACTCTCTTAAAATTGTAGATATACAATTAAACGATAAGCTGACTCCTCAAAAGGTGTCAGTTTTATTTATTTTTCCTTCGATTAGAAAGTACAAATAGTAATTAGACCCATAGGCATCATCGTCCTTACCCTTTTTTCAAAGGTGATGAACAGACATATCCTTAATCCGGTTTTTGTTAGGGTATAGTTTTAGCTAACTGCCCTGCACGCTGTATTGACGACTGATAGCGGAAAGTGGGATGTATTAAATGAAATGCTCCTTATAATAACCAATCTTTTTCACTGTCGTATGAGAAACTTCAAATTCCTTATGATACTTGATTCTAAAGAATTTTCATGGAATCAAATCACAGAATAAAAAGTATTCACCTCTTACAGCCCAGCCCATATACTAAAGCGAATGAGATTTAAGGAAGGCGAGTGAGTGGTATGGCTGTTTTATATATAGATTATCAATCACCTAATAACCAATATATGTATGACTTACGAAATAACCAACTTTTCAAAAGGGATAACCAAAACTATATTAATGCTTTAGGGAGGGATCAGCTAAACACGCTTGGGAATGTGTCAATGTTAGATATTTTTCTTAGTAAAGAGAAATATGTAGAACCTCATATTCATCAAAATGCTTCAGAACTGGTCTATTGTGTGAGAGGTTCTGCGGTCGTTTCTTTTATTAATCCCTTTACGAATGAGTTGAAAAATATACCAATTCAACCAGGGCAAGTAGCAAATGTCCCTCAAGGTTTTTGGCATTATGAGGTAGCGACCGAGGATAACACGCAATTATTAGCTATTTTTGATGCTCCTTATCCACAAGCTATATATGGCTCAGATATTTTGCGATTAACTCCAAGTAAAGTGATGTCTGCTAACTATTGTCTTGATCAGAATAAATGGGAAGAAGCGATTTCACCTATTACTAACACAGTAATCATTGGCCCATCGGCGGATTGTCAACGACAAACAACCCAACATCATAATCCCCATCAACACTATTACCAACCTAATTCTCAAACTCAACATACTCAACAAAAACAATTTCACCCTATTCAGTATCAACCATATGATTGAAGCTTTTAGAATTAGCTGCCTGCTGAGGCAGCTCTTTTATTTTGAATTGATATGACAAAGTATTAGCCTATAGGCAAGAATACAATCAAAAGGAAGTTGTACAAATAACATAATTATATAGATTAAAAAAAGGGAGGTTTCATCGTGTTAGTTAGTAGAGAGAAAAAGAAATATTGTCGTAAATGTAATAAAAGATATTACTCCCATTGTGATAACTGTAATATATGTTGTCCTGGTACAATCATTATCGGTATGACTGGTGTAACGGGTCCAACCGGTCCAGTTGGAATAGGAGTAACCGGTTTAACTGGTCCAACAGGCCCCACTGGTCCGGCAGGAATAGGAGTAACCGGTCCAACTGGACCATCAGGAGGACCTCCAGGACCAACAGGAGTCACAGGTCCCACTGGTCCATTCGGTGGTCCTACCGGTCCTACTGGTCCCACCGGTCCAGCAGGAGGACCTCCGGGACCAACAGGAGCAACCGGCCCGATTGGTCCCACAGGACAAACGGGTCCAACAGGTCCGACAGGAATAGGAATTACAGGCCCCACAGGACCATCAGGCGGCCCTGCTGGTCCAACAGGTGTTACAGGTCCCACCGGCCCAGCGGGAGGTCCCACCGGTCCGACGGGTGCAACCGGTCCAGCGGGAGGCCCACCAGGTCCGACAGGAGCAACAGGTCCCATAGGTCCAACGGGCCCCACTGGTCCAACAGGAATAGGCATACAAGGTCCGACGGGTGCAACTGGTCCAAGTGGTGGAGGTGGTGGAAATTTCCTTCAAACATTAACAATGGGTAGCATCAATGCAGAATTACCATTTAACGCAGGTGGAGGGAACTTTCAGGCAGTCGGTGCATTAGTATTTAATCAAACAGAGCAAACGGTATCAGAACTTTCCTGCTATATTGTTCAAGATGGGAACGTAACAGGCGATTTTCAAATGGCTATCTTAAGTCCTGTGGGTAATAATAATGCAACCGTAATAGCGGTCACACCTCTTGTTACTACAATTACACCAGGAGTATTCAACTTACCACTCGTTTCACCAGTCACATTACTAGCAGAAGAACAATACTATTTAGCTGTATATAATCAAGTAAATGGATGTAATATTGGTGCTGAAACGGCAGGTTATGCGAGTACACAAGATGCACCATCAATTAATTTCAGAGCACAAAATTTGCAGGGGTTTTTTATTGGCCAAAACATTAATACAAGTGATGTAAGTCTGCAACTATCGCCATGGGTTGCAGCTCAATAAAGAAATGATGAATGGAACAATTATATGCTATGAATTCAAAGAACAAAGCTAAGATAGTCTTTGTTCTTTTCTTAATTACCATCTCACCTAAGGGTTGCAGCTCAACTTGGATATTTCCCTATAGAACTCTTTTTCTTAATAATAGAATAACCCCCACTATATAAGGCAAGCAATCCCTTATACTTCACACGGCATCGATACCAATTTAGCACTCAAAAGTTAGAATTATTACATTATTTTCCATTATTAATTTAATAGAAGTAAAAAACTATGGTTTATTTGTAAAAAAAATACAAAAAAGTAAATTGTGATATATAATATAGTTATCTGAAAAACCTTCTAAAGAGAGAATGACAAAGGAAAGAAATACAAATGGAGGTGTATTTTTAATGGAGAATATCATACCCATTGCGATTATATTCCTTGTATTTGGTATTAGTTTATATATGGTATATTGGGGAATTTCGCAGCTTTATCGGCTGTTTTTTCAACCAAAAGTACAAGATCAGCAGAAATTGCTGACGGAGATAGCAGAGCTAAAAGAAATGGTCCGTTCAATTGAAAGAGAAATGAAGCAACAAAATATCGAAAAGTAGGTTAAGAGATGACTATTATTCATGAAAAAAACAATCGCTGGATTTCAATGATTGCTGAGCCACTCCATTTAAGCTTCTATCCCTTACAAAGTGGTAAGCGGTATAAAGTAGAGCTTATTAGGCATTCAGTAACGAAGAATAAGTTCATTAAAAGAATTTCTTATGCTCAATTTATTGCAGATGAACATGGGAAAATTGACTTAGCAACCGCAAAGCCATATGAAGGCACTTATACCGAAACGGACGCAATGGGTCTTTTTTGGTCGCTGCAAATAGAAGAACAAACAGAAAATAAAGGCGAGCCGTACATAAGATTAAATCCTCATGAATATGAAATTGCTCTTTATAGAAATAATATTTGTTTAGATAAGAAAATAATAATGAAGAAATGGTATAAAGATGAAAAAGTGGATAGTATCCCAATCAATGGTGATGGCTTGATCGGGAGGTATTATTATCATCGGGATCATAAAGTAAGACCTTCCCTTATAGTCGTTTCAGGTTCTGAAGGGGGGACAAACGATTTTGCTGCAAGTGCATTAACTGCATATGGTTTTAACACATTGGCTTTAGCTTATTTTGGTGAAGAAGGGTTAAATGATAGATTGGTAGAGGTCCCTCTAGAACTCATTGAAAATGCAATTATTTGGTTGACAAATAGAAGGGATGCTCACCCGAACTGGATAGGAATCCATGGAACATCAAGAGGTGGTGAACTAGCTTTATGGTCGGCTGTCTTGTTTGATGAAATCACAGCAGCTGTCTCTCTTAATGGTTCAGCCGTTTCTTTTGCAGGCATTGTGCCATGGTCTGAAGAAAGAACGTTACCGCCTGCTTGGAATTTTCGCGGACAAGCCTTACCCTATGCCTCTAAAGAAAACCCTGTAGAGGTAGCGTCTTACTGTAGGGCACGATGGATGAAAGGAGGGAATCCATTATCGTACTGGTACGATTGTTTGTATGAACTCAATAAAGCCATTATCCCTATTGAAGAAACCAAAAAGGAATTCTTATTGATATCTGGAAAAGAAGACGCTAATTTTCGTTCTTCTGTTTTTCATGATGTTTGTACACATGAACATATTCAAAAACATTTTTATGAAGCCGCAGGCCATGAAATTGGAATACCGTATTTACCGATTGTAGCCAATGGCTTTACCGGTGGTACAAAAGCACAAACAGCAAAAGCGAGCGTGCATTCATGGAAAGAAACAATCGATTTTCTTAGGAGAAGTTTCGCGAAAAAACTGGGAGATGAATGATCAATATGGTTTGTCGGTTTGAGTTGGATTAGCTAGTGCCTAATGGGTTGGAATCCTTATGTATTTATTGTATTAGAAATATTATTTATTGAAATTCGATAAAAATATTGCTAATATACAGTTATATATTTACAGAAAAGGAGTGCAATTCTTGCAGAACTTTTTCCGCATAAATGTCATTAGCATCTGTTTAGCTCTTATATTTTATCTTCCAATAACACTTATGGCAAACGTTCATCGATTTGCACGGTTATCAGGTTTTGAAACTGGAACAGTGAATATCATTATTATAAGTGCTATTTTGATCGGCTTTATTGCTATCACAGTATGGCTTATTTTTCTTATTCTTCAATGGTTTGAAAAGAGAAAGATTCATTATTGGTCGCTACTCTTATGGCTTCCTTATCTAGTTGTTTTCTCTTATGTAAACAGCGTCTTGTTTCCTATTACCTATCCTGGAGACAGCCCTAATCCCTCTACAGGATTATTTATTCTTGCAGGCTTTTTTGTCTATCCAATATACATATTTTCTCTTAATTCTGTTGCTTGGATGAGGGACTAGAGTTAATCAATTGTTTTTGGGGAGTGAAATAATGTGTCAGAGATTTTTATACACATTTATAAAAGAAGGAGGTGGCCAAAGCTGGCCCCTTCTTTTTCTCATTTATTGGATTTCCTTTACAGCGAGGTGAAGACTAGAGTAGGTTTTTACTTTAAAACTAACGCCAAGTGAAACCATTGTCTGAGCGATTTCTGGGCGAATACCCGAGATTTTCGCTGAAATGCCGACTAATTGAAGTGCTTCAATTACATCGAATAATTGCTTGGCGACCATCGTGTCAATAATGGGTACGCCTGATAAATCAAAGATGATATGCTCTAATTCAAGATTAGAAGCAGACGTTATTGAGACATGCATCAGTTTTTGTGCACGATTTGTATCCATAATACCAATCAAAGGGATGACCCCGAGTTTTTCTGTAATTCTTACAATGGGAATTGAAAGTTCTTCGGCTGCAGTTTCTGCACTAAGGATTCGCTGATTAAACTGTTTCGAGTAAGACATACTCAGCCAATAAACAGCACGATCTACTACAGCATCAAATTTTGAAATGATATCGTAAAATACATCAATACTTAGAGCGAAATCATTGGCCGTTTTCTTGATGATTTCACCGATCAGTGATCGATAGTATCTTACTTCCTCAATTGCAGTTTCAAGATTCAAGTTAAGATTTGCCCATAAATTAACCGTTTCTTTTCCCCATTCTTGTAAGGTTTCAAACGTGTGCTCTTCGGATGTTGAGATAGATTGAGCATAAATATTTATTAACTTTTCTCGCCAAAGTTTGATATCCACTTGTGTTTTCTTTGTATAGGATTGATTAGCTGCTATATGTCGCTTTTCTGCTAATAAAGGTTTTTGAGTAATGATTCTTTCAGTTATTTGCTGTAAATGTTCTTCTATTTGTATTGTCAATAGTCACAGCCTCCAATTTATGTCACTTTTAATGGTAGCATGTGTGAGAGGGATGACTCAAGAAAAAGGCAAGTGAACATTCACTAGCTACTAACAGTCACCCATATAATCTAGATTGACTTAATTGTATACGTTTGTATACAATTGTAATGTACGAAGGAGGTGAGATAATGAAAGATAAACAAAGTGAATTCGAGGATCATCCTAGAGGTGAGCGAAGGGGCAAAAGAAACCGCCCGCATAAAGAGGGGGCTAAAACATTTCGTAGAGGACGAGCGCTCACTTTTTTAGAGAGCTTAAGGCTCAAGGAATCGATTTTGAAGAAACAATTAACATCACCAGAATTGCAGACCATTAACCCTATATTAGTGGGAGAGTTGAGAGCAATAGATATGATTATTGAAGAATACATCCATCATTTTCATTTGAACGAATTAGCGAGAGAGTCAGAACTGAATACGGATAAGGGGGATGAGCATGAAACAAATTAATCGATATATTGATAAGGTGTTTTATCAATACGATGAGCTCCTAGAGGAGGTACTTCAATCAATTAATGAAAATGGAATGAGAGCCATTTCTGTCTCTCCTTCTACCGGGAAGCTTTTAACATTGCTCGTATCAACATCAGGAGCAAAGAATGTTCTAGAAATTGGTGCGCTCGGTGGATACAGTGGCATTTGTTTAGCACGAGGATTTGGGAAGTCGGGAGAACTAACATCTTTAGAAATAAAAGAAAGCTATGCCGAACTAGCTTCAGGCAATTTAGCTAAAGCGGGGTTTAATGAGCAAGTATCTTATATCGTAGGTCCAGCTCTTACAAGTTTAGCAGTACTTGAAGAGGAACGGAGACAATTTGATTTCTTCTTTATTGATGCCGATAAAGAAAACTATGAAAATTATTTAATTGCTTGTATTAAGCTTGCAAAGGATGGTGCATTAATCGTCTGTGATAATGTACTTGCAAATGGAAGTGTAGCGGATGAAAGTAGTGAACCTAAACGTTATACAGAAAATATGAAGAGATTTAATCAAATAGTCGCTAGTCATCCTCAACTAGAGTCTACTTTAATTCCAATAGGAGATGGTTTAACCATTTCAAGGGTGAAAAGATAACCCATAGATAAAAGTGCTCACCAGCTTCTTACCTCGTAAGCCGGCGCGCACTTTTTGCTTATTAATCGTAAAAAATTAAATGAATATTACTACTGGTACGAGATTTAGCGAAAAATTCTGCTTCATTTCCTCCGTCAACAAATTTACCGATACTACGGAAAATCCCGCATTCTCCCCTTGCAATATTGCGATAGCCGACATAATCATTATAGCTTTCGGGATCGTACTCCCATAACTCTACTTTCACTTTTCCTTTTGGACCAACATAGTTATCACGGCAAATCATATAGTCGCCACCAGTAGAAGCATAAATTTCACTTTCTGCTCCGTTACTTGATAAACTCTGTTCACCTAAATAATCCCATCCACTACTAGCCGTAGCAGTAATAGGGATAAGACAAATAACTAATAATGCACATAGAGAAGCTTTTACTTTACTCATCGCCATTCCTCTTTTCTGTTCGAATTGTAAAATAATTTCCTGTTTATCCTATCAGTATTTTATGGTAAATATGCCGAATCGTATGTTATCATGCTTGCTTTATCGATTAGGATGAGCTCCCTAACCTTACGCCTCTTTTGATTGAGGGTATAAAGTTGGAATTATATTTTAGTAAAATAATCTTGTCTTTCTTATACATGCAATGACCATTAAACAATGTTATAGTCAAAGAAAAAAAGTGAGGCATATATATGTATAGATGTTCTTGGTCAAATAGCAATCAATTAATGCAGACTTATCATGATAAGGAATGGGGTATTCCTAGTAAAGATGATCGCTATTTGTTTGAAATGCTTTCATTGGAAGGTGCTCAGGCAGGTCTATCTTGGCAGATTGTTCTATCTAAAAGAGCTAACTACCATGAGGCGTTCCATAATTTTGATATTGAATATTGTGCAAGTTTAACAGACGCCGACCTATTAGCCATTAAAGAGAACCACGGTGTGATTAAGCATTTAGCCAAACTACAATCAGTTAGAAATAATGCTCGCGTTTTATTGGAAGTTCAAAAAACATACGGCAGCTTTGCAGCGTACATTTGGAGCTATGTAGATCATATACCTTATCAGAATGAGTGGAAATCCGAAGATCAAGTCCCTGCTCAAACGGAATTATCTAGCCAGATAAGTAAAGATTTAAAAAAGAAGGGATTTAAATTTGTAGGTCCTGTAACCATATATAGTTTTATGCAGGCTGTGGGAATGGTTAATGATCATGTGACTAATTGTATATGCTACGAATCAGTAGGAAAATAAAGGGATGGCGACTGTCATTCCTTTTCTCATTTATAACAATAAAAGTAAAGCTATTTAAGTGGTAACCTTAACGAAAATTTAAACCAATCAGCTCATTCTATATTTATTATTGCTACTGAATTAATCAGGAATAGGAGTTCAAAATTAGGCATGTAATTAGAAAATCCATCTTCTTGATAGTAGCAAAGAATAATCGTAAACAAGTTTGCTTGAACGAATAACAACAGATATATAAGAATATAAATTCCGTATTCATTCAAGCAACGAGGAAACTAAGATGTAATAAAACGTCTTTCATATGAAAAAAAGGTAGAGAAAGGACAAAACTACTTAAGAGTGAGTGTAAGATATTCTATTTTAATAGCTCTTCCAAGCACGTTCATATTTCTCGATTAAGGTTGGATGGATCAAGGTATTCACTTCCGGCTCAATAGGCATGCCTTTACTATCTATCATTTTCTCATCGATATCTTTTCCGAATACAGTGAGTCCTTCTAATATCTCATTCGTAAAAACTTTGTCTCAACAGAAATATCGACATCTTCAAGTGAGATGGGCTTCCGCTTAGCTAGGACAAATCCCCAATCGCCAAAACTTGGAGGATAACTTCTTCCCGATAATATTAGTGCAAGAATTGTCGGACTCTTACTTAGTATCTGTTGCTATTCTATATTTATGGGAGGTCAGATAATGAATCAAATGAAAGGGTTAAATGATGCTCTAGCTTACATCGAAAAAAATTTAACTGAACAAATGAATGAAAAAGAGATGGCTAGGGTAGCTGGGTGTTCACTTTATCATTTTAAAAGAACTTTTTCTTTCTTAGCGGGTATGCCCTTATCTGAGTATATAAGAAAAAGACGTTTAACATTAGCAGCAATAGATATACAAGATCATGTGAATCTGAAAGTAATAGATATCGCTGTAAAATATGGATATCGTTCCGCTGATGCCTTTTCTAGAGCATTTTATTCATTTCATGGAGTTACTCCAAGAATGGTAAGACATAATCAACATGTTTTAAAAGTTTTTCCTAAGATGACCTTCCAATTAATCATACAGGGAGGAGTAGAAATGGATTATCATATCGTAAAAAAAGAGGCTTTTTGGATTATCGGATTACAAAAAAGAGTACCAATTGTATTTAAGGGTGTAAATCCAGCAATTAAAGAAATGTGGCATCAACTAGATGAGAAAAAGATTCAACAGCTATTAACATTATCAAATGTTGAACCAAATGGCATCATCCAAGCCTCAACCAATTTTTCTGAAGGAAGAATGGAAGAAAAAGGAGAGCTCGATCATTATATTGGTGTTGCTTCTATCTCAAATAAAGTGGAAGGATATTCAGCACTTGAAGTGCCAGCTATGGAATGGGCAATTTTTGAAACAATCGGCCCATTTCCAAAGACATTGCAAGAAGCTTGGGGAAGAATATACGCAGAATGGTTTCCTTCAACTAACTACCAACAACTTGAAGGACCTGAAATTGTCTCTATCCAAACTAAAGACTTATCTGCTGATCAAGTGAAAACAGCTATTTGGATACCAGTGACACAGAACAGTTCTGTGTAATATATTCAAGAAAAACGATCACATAGTATCAGAAAGATGAAGCTGGCACATGTGAAAAATCTCTGGTTAATGTTTCAGTAAATGTTGGAGCCAATGAGGAAAGAAAATGAAATGACTAGAAAGGGTAATGGCGATAAGTAACGAATAAATAAATGATAAAACATCCAGAATGAAAATCAGCAGGATGAGATGGAAAATTTTGAAAAAGGAAATAGGAAAAACAAATACAACTGAGTGGAAAGTCAACCAGATCACACCCCAAAAATAAGTAGGGAATAGTCAAGCAAAGTGTGTATGTCCTAATTTACTTTTGGTAAATTAGGACATGAATCTTTGAGATGCTTAAAGATGACTTTTAAGAATAACAGAGACGAGAAGCTACTAAATTAAATATAGAAAATGGCGTGAAAAGAGGTGAACAAAGAATGACCGAACGAATGGTGCCGCTCTCTCGTTTATCGGAAAGAATTAAAATTGAACCGTACTACTACAAAATGGGACTAAACGGTACTCATAACGAATGCTATGTGAGAAGTGAGGTTGCTACTCAACTTTTGAAAGTAGTTACTTTTCTACCGGAAGGAATCGGGGTTAACGTATGGGATGGATGGCGCTCTTTTGAAACACAGCTTGCCATTTATGAAGCAACAAAGAAGGAGTTAATGCTAAAGGGGTTTCAAGGTGTTTCTTTAGAAAGGGAACTAGCAAAATATGTGGCTAAGCCTACAAAAGATGTTGATCACCCTTCTCCGCATTTAAGTGGTGGAGCAGTTGACCTTACCTTATTTGATGGCAATGGGCTCTTACCAATGGGAAGTGAATTTGATGAATTTCATGAAAGGTCGCAGTTAGATTATTTTGAGGAAAAAAAACCATTGACCTCGCTCGAAAATATTTACCTAGCCAATAGAAAACTATTAAAAAGAACGATGTTGAATGCTGGTTTCATCTCGAATATAGATGAGTGGTGGCATTATGAATATGGAACAAAAAGCTGGGCAAATAAGGTTGGAGTAAAACAATATTTTAGAGGGATATTAGAAATTTAATATTTTCTTTTTACTTCCATTTGACATTATACCTATAGGGGTATATGATGGTTGTTGTAAGGAGGGAGGCATTAATGAAATATAATCGACAAATGATCAACCGTGTAAAACGAATGGAAGGACAATTACGCGGTATCGTAAAAATGATGGAAGATAATAAAGATTGTCGGGAAATTGTAACACAACTCTCAGCTGTTCGTTCTGCAGCAGATCGGACGATTGGTTTAATCGTCAGCAATAATTTAGTTGAATGCGTACTAAATGGGACTGAAGGATCAAGTAATGAAGAAATGGTAAAAGAGGCTGTATCGATGTTAGTAAAAAGTAGATAGAGTTCTCTTGACAATATATTTTTTTATCTTTTATTATACCTATAGGGGTATATGTATATCAAAAAGGAGGAAATAATAATGAATGCAAACAAAGTATTAGATGCCAAAGGGCTCGCGTGTCCAATGCCGATTGTGAAAACGAAAAAGGCAATGAATGACATGCAAAGTGGTGAGGTTTTAGAAATTCACGCAACAGATAAAGGAGCAAAAAGTGATCTAACAGCATGGGCTAAATCTGGTGGCCATGAATTAGTTGATCATACTGAAGAAAATAATGTTTTTAAATTCTGGATTAAAAAAGGGTAAGAAGGAGGCTATTATGGTAGAAAAGAAAAAAACAACTATTATCTTATTTAGTGGGGACTATGATAAAGCTATGGCGGCTTACATTATTGCTAATGGTGCAGCAGCTTACGATCATGAAGTAACAATTTTTCACACTTTTTGGGGACTAAATGCTTTAAGAAAAGAAGAGTTAGTACCAGTAAAAAAAGGTTTTATGGAAAAGATGTTTGCAAAAATGATGCCTAGAGGTGCCGATAACATGGGGCTATCTAATATGCACTTTGCAGGTATGGGCCCAAAATTAATTAAAAATGTGATGAAAAAACATAATGCAGTCCCTCTCCCTAATTTAATTGAAATGGCACAAGAACAAGATATCAAACTGGTTGCTTGTACAATGACAATGGATTTGTTGGGGTTACAACAGGAGGAACTATTAGACGGTATTGAGTATGCAGGTGTAGCTGCTTATTTAGCAGATGCTGAAGATGGGAATGTGAATTTATTTATCTAATCAATAGGGGGATATGAAATGGAAATGATCAATTATGTCCTTTTATTCTTTATTACTGCCTTTTTTCTTACACGTTTTATATCAGTGAAAGGAATAAAGCAGATTTCAACTGCCGATTTACGAATGGTGCTAAAAGATAAGGAAAAACAGTTTGTTGATGTTCGAACTCATTCAGAGTTTAAAGGTAGGTCTATTCCTTCTTTCCAAAACATTCCGTTGCAGCAATTGAAGGATCAAGCAGAGAATTTAAACAAAGACAAAGAAGTAGTAGTCATTTGTCAAAGTGGTTTGAGGAGTATGCAAGCAGCGAAACAATTGAAGAAACTAGGGTATACAAAAATCACAAATATAAAAGGCGGGATGAATGCCTGGTAAGAGAGGAGTTTTATTATGATTCAAGTATCACCAGAAAGTGTCAAAGACCTCTTGCAAAACAACTATGATGTGAGCATTGTGGATGTAAGAGAAGTGGAAGAAGTAGAACAAGGAAAAATTCCATCAGCCATTCATATACCATTACGATTATTAGAGTTCAGAATGCATGAATTAGATAAATCAAAAGATTATATAATGGTTTGTCGTTCAGGGGCAAGAAGTGGGCAAGCAACAGCTTTATTAGAACAACATGGTTATCGTGTGAAGAACATGTCAGGTGGAATGCTCGCATGGGATGGCAAGGTAGTATAATTTTTTTTACATTTAAATATACCCATATAGGTATATAAGGAGGGCCAAAGAGATGAATGAAGTGAAAGCAAATCAAACAGTCGACGCAAAAGGGTTAGCTTGTCCGATGCCAATTGTCCGGACAAAAAAGGCCATGAAGGAATTAGAGGCAGGGCAAGTAATGGAAATTCTAGCAACTGACAAAGGGTCTAAAGCTGACCTCAAAGCTTGGTCTGAAAGTACAGGACATCAATATCTAGGTACTGTAGAGGAAGGGGAAGTACTAAAGCATTATGTTCGTAAGGCTTCTGATTATGAGGAACAACCAGAACGGCACCATCCACATGTCATTAAGAATGATGAGCTGAAAGAGAAAATCGCTAACGGGGAGTCTATACAGATTCTAGATGTTCGAGAAGAAGCGGAGTATGCTTTTGGTCACATACCTGGCGCGTTATCTGTACCTTTTGGACGTTTGCAGCAAGAACTAAATAAACTTAATCAAGATGAGCCTATTTATGTTATTTGTCGTACCGGTAACCGAAGTGATATGGCAGCACAACTTTTAGAAAGTAAGGAATTTAAAGCAGTCAATGTTGTGCCAGGTATGAATAGTTGGAATGGGAAAGTGGAAGGAATTTAAAAATAATAAATGAAAATATGGTTGTAGCACAAAAAATTTTGAAATAATAAATACCATTGGGGGTATAATGATGTCTTTTAATAAAATGAAAGCAAGTGAATTAACAACGATGGTAGTAAATAAAGAGCCATTATTTATTCTAGATGTTCGTAATGAAGCTGATTTTCAAGATTGGAAGGTAGAAGGTCATGATTTTAACTATTTGAATATACCTTACTTTGACCTATTAGACGGTGTAGAAGGAATCATTGAGCAGCTGCCTAAAGATCAAGCTATCTTAGTTGTATGTGCGAAAGAAGGCTCTTCTATCATGGTGGCGGAGATGCTATCAGATGAAGGGTTGGAGGTCAGTTATTTAGAAGGTGGAATGAAAGCGTGGAGTGAGCATTTAGAGCCTGTTAAAGTAGGGGAATTGAGTACAGGAGGAGAAATGTATCAATTCGTCCGTATGGGTAAAGGCTGTCTATCTTATATGGTCATTTCAGATGGTGAAGCAGCAATTATCGATGCTACGAGAATGATAGATGTATATCTTGATTTTGCCAAAGAAAAAAAGGTGAAAATTACGCATGTTTTTGATACGCATTTACATGCAGACCATATTTCTGGCGGACGTGACATCGCAGCAAAGATGGACGCTGTTTATTGGTTACCACCTAAAGATGCAGGGGAAGTAACATTCAATTATGCCAAACTAGAAGATGGTAGTGAAGTGAAAATTGGGGAAACATCTATCAATATTCATGCCCTTTATTCACCGGGACATACCATTGGCTCGACTTCATTTGTCGTAGATGAACGGTATTTATTAACAGGCGATATATTGTTTATTGATTCTATCGGTAGACCCGATTTAGCTGGGCTTGCAGATGACTGGGTTGGAGATTTACGTGAGAGTTTATATAAGCGATATAAACAACTATCAAGTGAACTCATCGTTTTACCTGCCCATTTTATGATGATTGATGAATTGAATGATGATGGCAGTGTTGCCAAAAAATTAGGTGTTCTTTTTAAACAGAACCATGGGTTAAATATTGAGGACGAAAGTGAATTTAGAAAGATTGTCACTGAAAATCTCCCACCGCAACCCAATGCGTATCAAGAAATACGTCAAACAAATATGGGGAAAATCACTCCAGATAATGATAAACAAAGAGAGATGGAGATTGGACCCAATCGCTGTGCGGTGAGATAAAGAAATATTCATATAGAGGGACCGGAGATTGGTCCCTTTTTTAGGTCAGCTTTAAGGAGATGAGCATAATGGATTTAGCATTTATTGTGACGATATTTTTAATTGGTTTTATTGGCTCTTACTTATCAGGATTACTGGGTATCGGTGGTTCTATCATTAAATATCCGATGCTATTATATATTCCACCATTACTAGGTGTCGCGACTTTTACTGCGCATGAAGTGTCAGGTATTAGTGCTGTCCAGGTTTTCTTCGCTACGATTGGCGGGGTTTGGGCATATCGTAAAGGTGGATATTTGAATAAAACATTAATCATTTATATGGGGGCTAGTATTTTAATAGGTAGTTTTATAGGCGGTTATGGATCGAAGCTCATGTCAGAAGGTGGCATTAATCTCGTATACGGTATACTAGCTTTAATTGCTGCAGTCATGATGTTTATACCTAAAAAGGGATTAGATGATATCCCATTTGATCAAGTGACTTTTAATAAATGGTTAGCGGCAGCTCTTGCGCTTGTCGTCGGTGTGGCAGCAGGGATTGTTGGGGCTGCAGGTGCCTTTTTATTAGTCCCGATTATGTTAACCGTATTAAGAATCCCAACAAAAATGACGATTGCTTCTTCTCTTGCTATTACCTTAATATCATCCATTGGTGCAACTGTTGGAAAAGTCACTACTGGGCAAGTTGACTATTATCCGGCAATCATCATGGTTATTGCTAGTTTAATTGCTTCACCTTTAGGTGCAATGGCAGGTAAAAAAATGAATACGAAAGTGCTGCAAATGATTCTCGCATTATTAATACTAGCTACAGCTGTGAAAATATGGGTAGATATATTTTGAAAGGTAGTAATGAGCCGATGAATCACTGCTTTCAGAATGATACGAAATTGAGTAGGGAATCGCCGCATTTGAAGCAAAAGTAGAAGCTGAGCGCGGCGCAATTTGAGTAGATAACGAACTAATGCTTCATCCATTATTAAACATGTCATTTCATACCATGGAAGCCTCCCATATATAATCATCCCGAAAGTTTCTAAAGGTAAAGGTTCATGAACCGTTTGAAAGGATACTTTTTCCGAGCTAGAACCTTCAACGTGAGCTAAAAGATTTTGGATTTATATAAAGGGAAGGTTGTTGCATTTGTAAATGTTGGGATGAAGTGAAAATAGTCGCTATCCTAAACCATCATCCCAAGTTCAATATAAATGAAGAGGCATTACCCACTCTGCCTCAGCTTATGATTGTCTTTGCTTTAAAAGAGTAGACTATTTAATAAGCACCGAAAATAGAAACAGCATGTGCTCCTTCTGTATTTGCTCGAAGGAGTACATGTTTCCATTCCAGCTCGTTTGATGGAATCCCGTGATAATAAATATCGTGCAAAATACTTGATAAGAAGGCATCTCCTGCTCCAGTTGTGTCAACAACATCTACGGTAGGTGCTTCAACGGTTATACTCTTCTCTTTATGAAGTAATGTTGCACCTAAACGACCCCTAGTAATCAGTATCCACTGATTAGACCATGAAGAAAGCTGTTGTAATGCTGTTCTATAATCTTTGGCTTTACAAAGAAATAGCAGCTCTTCCTCCGTCATTTTAATTAGATCTGCCTCTTTTAAAAAGGAATTGATTGTCTTTCTACAATCTGATTCATTCTTCCATCTCTTTAAACGGATATTTGCATCCATGACGATGAAATGCTGATATTTCTTTGCTAATTCAAGTGCTTTCAAGCTTGTCTTCTTTGCGATGTCATGAAAAAGCGTCCCGGAACCGAAATAGGAGATATGCGTTTTTTGATAGATGCTTTCATTCAACTCGTCTGCTTCTAACCATATATGAGGGGTGTCATTTTCGTAAGATTGAAATTCACGCTCTCCATCCTCTTGCACAATTGATACTATACATAACTTTTTATTAACTGAAGTAATGGTACCAGACAGATTGATACCTTCATCTTCTAATTGCTGTTTGGCATATTGACTATGCTCATTAGTACCTATTTTTGTCATATAAAAGGTAGGAACACTTTTCCTAGCTAGACGGATGGCTACATTAGCGGTTGCTCCTCCTACTTTCATGAATGATTGGCTATTAGGTGAAATAATGCGATCCATGATTACTTCACCGAAAGAAATCACACCTTTACTTTTCACAAACAGGTCTCCCATCGTTGTTGATAAGGCTGATTATACTATAACTTTGTATTTATCTCTGCCTTCCAAGCTGCTAAATGTCCTCCACTTTTTCCACAAACCATTCGTTTTTATTTTCAAAAAGTTATCTTTATAAGAACTTAGAAAAAACACTTTATTTATATTAATTAAAAACTGACTGGTACAACAAATTATATCAGGGTAAAATCACAATTTTTCATTGACAGCTTAGGTGGAAAGTCGTATATTGATTAAATAAAATTAATAAATATTCATATCTATGCAATTGGATAGAAAGGGTTCTTTCTAATGAAAATAACAGTAGGTACACCGGAGTATATAAGAGAGCCAAACGCACTTATGAAAATTGGCAGTAATGTAAAGAAATTTGGAGAAAAAGTCGTCCTTATTGGTGGGATAAAGAGTCGTGAAATAGTGGAAAGTCATATAAGAGACAGTTTCAATAATGAGGGAATGACACTGGATGCTTCCATTTGGTACGGTGGAGAATCTTCTAGAGAAAATGTTGAGAGATTAATAGAAGAACTCAGTACAATCGATTATGATGTCATCCTTGTATGTGGTGGAGGGAAAGCGATTGATACTGTTAAGGCAGTAGCCGCACACGTAAATAAACCTCTTGTTGCAATCCCGACGATTGCAGCAACATGCGCAGCAACGACTCCTATTTGGATTACATATAGTGAACAAGGTGAATTTCTTGCCATCAGTCGAGATGCGAAGGTACCAGAAATGGTTGTTGTTGACTCAACAGTTATTTTGCACTCGCCTGTTCGATATCTGATTGCTGGAATTGGTGATACGTTAGCTAAGTGGTTCGAAACGAAGACTTCAGTTAAAAAAGCAACACCAAATGCAAGGAATCAAACAGCGATTGCTATTGCTAATCAGTTATACAAAACGATGTTAGCAATCGGTGAGCAATCAGTTACATCTATGAAAAATAAGGAATTGTCAACTGAGCTTGAAGATATGATTGATGCGATTCTGTTAATTAGTGGAAGTGTAAGTGGGTACGGCGGTGATGATTGTCGAACTGCAGGTGCGCATGCCATTTACTCTGGGTTGACGATATTCCCAGAAATACATGAAACGTATCATGGTGAAATTGTTGCTTTTGGTATTTTATCGATGCTAGCAATGGAAAATGAAGAAGAAAGCGAAATCAAAGAGTTAATTGCTTACTATCAAAAAGTGAATCTACCATATACACTACAGCAAATGAATGTGCCTGAATTGTCTGAATCACAGTGGCAGGAACTTGGAGACGTTTCAGTGACTATTGAAGATATGGAGAATATGCCATTTGCGGTGACACCAGATATGGTTATCACAGCTGTCAAGCAAGCAGATGAATACGGAAAAGACATGTTAAAAAAATAAATAGAATGGTTAATGGAGGAAAATAAGTCATGAAAAAATGGTTTTTAGCAATTACAATGATGGTCCTTGCTGTAACATTAGCTGCTTGCGGCGGATCTGGTGAATCTGAAGAGGGTTCTGGCGAAAACAAAGAACCATTAAAAGTTACTTTACCAACATGGACAGGTTATGGACCGCTATTTTTAGCAAAAGAAAAAGGCTATTTTGAAGAGAATGGAATAGATGTTGAACTTTCAATTGTTGAAGGTCTTGGAGAAAGAAAACAAGCCCTAGCAAGCGGACAAATCGATGGAATGGCAACTGCACTTGATGTGCAAGTATCATTAGCTGCATCAGATATTCCTTTAAATGTGGTATGGTTATTGGATGATTCTTACGGTGGAGACGGTATTTTAGTCAAAGATGATATTAAAGAAATCAGTGACTTAAAAGGCAAGCAAGTTGCTTTTGAAGTCGGGTCTACAAGTCATATGTTAGCTTTAACCGCACTAAAAGATGGAGGCTTAACTGAAAAAGATGTTGAAGTTGTACCAATGTCTGCTGGGGATGCAGGAGCAGCATTTGCAGCTGGTAAAGTAGACGCAGCAGTTACATGGGAGCCTTGGTTATCTAACGGTTCTGAAGCGAACGGTAAAGTATTACTAACAACGAAAGATCTTCCTGGTATTATTGTTGATACAGTTAGTTTCACGGAAAAAGTCATTGAAGAGCGTCCTGAAGATGTACAAGCATTTGTAACAGCCATGGGTCAAGCAATGGACTACTGGAAAGAAAACGAAGATGAAGCGAATGAAATCATGGCAAAAGGCTTAAAAATTGATGTAGAAGAATTTGTTGCAACGGCAGAAGGATTAAAGTTCTTGGATAATGAGGCGAATAAGGAATTATTTGGTATAGAAGACGCTAAAGGCGGCATTTACCAATCGACTGAAAACGCGGCAAAGTTCTATAAAGAACAAGAGATTATTAAAGCTGAACCAGCAGCAGAAGATATTATTAACCCCACTTTTATCAAGTAATGATATGAATCATTTGGAGCCTAACCGCAAGCAGTCAGCGGTTAGGCTCAGGTTATTTTTATCTCTGGTAAATGGCTGAAGAAGGAAAAATTAGAAAATGGGTGAGAAAAAATGTTAGGAAAATTATTAACCCCGAATAAAGATATTCCAAAGTCCCTTTATTCATCAGTGGGCATTATCACTTTTCTTATTGTATTAGGAATATGGGCAGGTATTACTTATACTGGGCTCGTTAACCCGTTGTTTTTACCAACACCTACGGCGGTATTAACTACAGGCATAGATTTATTTACCAATGGAAATCTTCTTTCAGATATAGGCATTAGTTTTTCAAGAGTATTAGTCGGTTTCTTAGTGGCAGCCTTAATTGGTGTACCGCTTGGGATATTAATGGGTTCTTTAAAAATTATGCAAGGCGCATTTGAGCCACTCATTGGTTTTATTCGTTATATGCCAGCTTCAGCGTTTATTCCATTATTAATTTTATGGATTGGTCTTGGAGAAACGCAAAAAATGAGTGTTATCTTTCTCGGAACTTTCTTTCAATTAACGCTAATGATCATGGATGTAACAAAGAATGTGCATAATGATTTAATTGATGTTTCTTATACATTAGGTGCTTCTAAGTTACAAGTATTTACGAGAGTAATACTCCCGGCAACCATGCCTGGGATTGTTGATACATTAAGAATTACATTTGGATGGGCGTGGACTTATTTAGTTGTGGCAGAGATTGTTGGTGCTTCCAGTGGAATCGGCTATATGATTATGCAGGCATCAAGATTCCTACAACCTGATAAAATTATTGTTGGTATTTTGATTATTGGTTTATTAGGATTATTGACTGACCTCATCTTTAAATGGATTTACCGTAAATCTTTTTCATGGATGAGAAAGGAAGGATTGTAATATGACTACACCGAAGCTTGAAATTAAAGATGTGGATAAAATATTTAGAACAAAAAGCGGCGACACAACCGCACTACAAAAAACATCCTTTACCATTGATGATGGTGAATTTGTCACGATTCTTGGTCCCTCCGGTTGTGGTAAATCAACGGTATTAAGAATTGTTGCTGGTTTAGAAGAAGCGACAACTGGTGAGGTATTATTAGATGGCCAACCTATCGATGGGCCTGGCCCAGATAGGGGCATGGTATTCCAATCGTATACTCTATATCCTTGGTTGACGGTGAAAGAAAATATTTCTTTTGGCTTAAAATTAAAGGGAGCAAAACAAAAGGAAAGAGATGAACTCGCTCGCCATTATCTTCAATTAATTGGATTAGAGGGATTTGAGAATCATTATCCTGTTCAACTTTCTGGAGGGATGAAACAGCGTGTGGCCATCGCTCGTGCGTTAGCAAATGACCCGAAGGTATTATTGATGGATGAACCGTTTGGTGCACTTGATGCGCAAACAAGAAATATTATGCAAGAGGTTTTATTAAAGGCATGGGAAAAGTCGAAGAAAACGATTCTCTTTATTACGCATGATGTCGATGAATCAATTTTTCTAGCTGATTCGGTTTATGTAATGACAGCTAGACCAGGAAGGCTGAAGAAAAAGGTGCCGATTGATATTGCTAGACCAAGAGACTTTAGTGTGAAAGCGACAAATCAATTCGCACAATACAAAGAAGAACTGTTATCATTAATACGAGAAGAAAGCTTAAAATCTATTTAATTTTATAAATGAAAACAGAAAGGTGCTTGGTACAATTGAAGAGAGAAGCCTATTTCCCTGAGGTCGTTAAGCAGGCCCTCAGCAATATACCTCCAGGGTCATGGATGTCGGCAGTACCGGAAGGATGTATTCGCCTGAACTCAGGTTATCCGGCTGCTAACCTTGTTCCGTCAACTGAATTAAAGGAAGCTACAGACCGATTATTGACAGAAGAACAAGATTTGCCGCTTCACTATATTGGTAGTCCAAGAATTGATCAATTAAAAACACAATTGATTGAGCGTATGAACGAACGAAAGATGGAAGTGCAAGAGGATGAAGTACTTGTGACTTCAGGTGCTTGTCAGGCCATCGATCTTATTGCTCGTATTTTATTAGATGAAAATGCCTTCATTATCGTCGAGTCACCGACTTATATGGAGGCATTGGAAATCTTCCAAAATTACACGAAAAACATCATCACAATCCCTATTGATGCAGATGGTTTGGACACGAAACAATTGGAAGGTATATTAATCGAACGGACGAAGAAGGAAGAACCTCTTCCAAAGCTTCTCTATACAATTCCAACCTTCCAGAATCCAACAGGCACGACGTTATCTTTCGCTAGGCGGGAGAAATTAATCAAACTAGCAAAAGAGTATGATTTTCTCATTCTTGAAGATGATGCTTACGGGGAGCTTGCGTTTGGAGAGAGTCCAACAACATTAAAATCATTAGATGAAGAGGATCGTGTGTTTTATGTCGGCTCGCTATCGAAAATAGTCGCTCCAGGCATGCGTATTGGCTGGATCGCTGCACATAGTGAGTGGATAGAAGCGCTTTTCTGGTTCAAGAAGGATTTAGAGCATCCCTTTGCCCAGTCGTTAATGTCTGCTTATCTAGAAAAAGTGAATTTAGCCCATCGTTCTGTTTTACTAACAGAAAAATATGAAGAAAAAGCAGTCATTTTATACGAAGCATTGATTCATTTCATGCCTGAGGGTGTGAAATGGTACCGCCCAGAAGGTGGCTACTTTATGTGGATTGAAGTGCCTGGGGTCGATACAACGGCAATGCTTGCGAAAGCGAAAAAAGCAGGCGTAGCATACGTACCTGGCCAATACTTCTTCTTACACCAAGATGAAGGCAAAAGCTTCTTACGTTTATCATTTAGCTATGCGAGTAAAGAGGAAATTAAAAAGGGAATCGAAATTCTAAGTCATGTAGTGGCAGAAGAGATCAATAAATAAGCTAGGAGCGTGCACAATCCTGAGGTGCACGCTCTTTTTAGGTTTGTAGGTGGGAAGGTGATTTATAAAGTGAGCCACTCTTTCAACTGTAAAGGAGAATCAGAGCGAATCGCTACTTTTTTATAGGCTTTCTTAAATCCCATAAAATAAGTTACATGAACAGGTTCCTTTAGTTCTAGAATGATATCTGGGTACACTTTTTCTAAATCTCTAGTCATAAATTCAACGGTATCCTTTGATAATTTCCCTTGAAGTAATGATTTTTCCTCCATCAGTGTTTTAATATTTTCAATTGGAATAACCACTCGTTTCACTAATCCGAGTGATAGGTATAGAGTACCGTTTTGATAATAAATAGGGTTTAATTTCATTGCTTGTATGTCACCAATGAAAAAAATAACAGCATACACATTGCTGATAAATAGGATCATTGATAAAACGATAGAATATTGATGGATTAACCAATGAATCGCGATAGTTTCAATGAGGATGGCATGGATAAGCATTATCTGAAAAGCAATATAACTGGAGTTTTTATAAAGTGTTATTCCCTCTCGCGGTGTTTTTTTCCAACTAGCAAAAGCATAATAGAACATCAAACATTCCGAACAAACAATACGAATAATCTGATACTTCTTTGTGTAGTGATCAACAGCATTTGAATATGAGAACACAGTAGGTAATGAGCTTTGTTTTACTTCCTTAATAATTTTTGGCATATACTTTATAAAGGTTACAATAAGTAAAAGTTCTAAAGAAATAAATATACCCTCGATTAAAATAACGCCCCATACAAAAGAGGAATATGGCGCCAGCAATTCCGCTGGTATAATCAATCTTGCCAAAAGGCAGCCACTCGCACAAAGTAACAATGCAGATTTTAAAGAAAACTTCCCTTTATATAACATGGAAAATAATGGCGAAATGATCATGAAGTCAATCAATGAACCTAAAACAACGTCTTGCGCATTTGCCGGTAGAATCAATGCACCAACTGAGGTCTGATATAGAAGGGTATTGAAAAAGAGAACCGCCATTAATAAGAAAAGCCATAGATACTTCCCTTTGCTTATGGTTTTCATGTCTTATCACTCCCATTTAGTTAAATTATACCATATGAACAGAGAGGGCTTCCAAATAAAAAATGAAGTAAACTGATAGTAATAGCCCTCATGAGCAGGATAATTGAAGTACTGATTTGAAGGGAAAGTACAAAAGAAAACAGAGCCGTAAAATAAAGGACTAATCCTTTTGTCATTTAAAGTGTTTAATCAGAAGTCTTTGAGTTTCGCGTTTTCGGACGGGGAAGAACTTCTATAAAAGAAGTTCATATTGATTCTACTTTTTAAACATTTATTTACAATATATGAGCAACAAGTAACCATCGAATAAATTCCCCCTGTAGGATAATAATTAATTATTTTAGCAATCCCCATCAAAAAAACCTCAATCAACTATCGTAAAATAAAGGTGAGGTGAGTGAGAGTGCAGTATAGTGAAACGACGCAAAAAACAATTTGCTTTATAGAAACGCATCTACTAGATAAGATTCAACTTGATGATTTAACAAGGAATGTAGGGTATTCCAAGTTTCATCTAATAAGGGTATTCAAACAAGAAACAGGTCGGACAATTGGTGAATATATTCGTTTTCGTAGGCTTGCTTTAGCAGTGTCGTTATTAATAGAAAGTGATGAATCTATTCTTTCGATTGCTTTTTTGCTTCATTTTCAATCTCAAGAGGCTTTTACGAGAGCTTTTAAAGAGATTTATTCTCTACCACCGGGCAAGTACCGTAAGTTATTTAGTCTTATCCATTTAAAGGAGGAGAACAATAAGATGACGAAAGAAACAATTATTCATGGCTGGATATTAAGTGGAAGCGCCCCAGAACATTATCAAATGACATTGGATCAACAAACTTTCCATACTGGGCATCAATCTGCTCTACTTAAAAATATTAGTGATGTGAATAGCCAGCAATTCGCTACTATTATGCAACAGTTCCAAGCTGAGAAATATAGAGGGAAAAGACTGAAACTAACATGTTATATAAAGACGGAAGATGTAGAGAAATGTGGGGCTTGGATGAGAGTAGATGACAATAATGGTGATGTACTACAGTTCGATAATATGGATAATCGCCCCATTACGGGTACAAATGAGTGGAATCATTATACCATTGTATTAGATGTGCCTGAAGAGAGTATGTCCATTCATTTCGGGGTATTACTCATTGGAAAAGGGAAGGTCTGGATGGATGGGTTTCAATTAGTAGAAGTCAGTGAACATGTGCCAACAACGAACCTTTCTTTTCAAGAGAGTCTACCAAAAGAACCGCAAAATCTTGATTTTAGTGAATAGATGCTAAAGGAAAGGCTACATGCTTTTCCTATTTTTTCTGTGAACTTCATCTCCTGTTTATGCCATAATAAAAGCTGAGTAGTATTGGGTGAGAGGTGAAATGATGAATAAACAACAATGTCCAGTTTGCGGTGAGCAAAACAACTGTGGGCTTGAAGAGAGCAAGCTCAAGAATTGTTGGTGCTTCCATATTGGTGGTATCCCACAAACGCTCTTAGAATTAATTCCTCAGGAGAATAGGGGAAAAAGTTGTGTTTGTGAGAGATGTATAAGAAAATATAACAAGTGAGATGTATATATTTTACATTCGGGAGGAGTTTGCTCGCCTGATAGCGAATAGAAAATGGAGAAATATTAGGAGGTATTGTGTGTGCAAAAAGTCCGAACTGAAATGTTTGAGTGGATCAAAGCATTGATAATTGCACTAATTATTTCTTTTCTTATCCGTATTTTCATCTTTTCTCCTGTCGTTGTAGATGGGGCTTCAATGGAACCGACATTACATGACCAAAGCCGAGTTGTTATGAGTAAATTAGGTGAACCTGATCGCTTTGATATTGTAGTGTTTGATAGTGATGGAGAGCGTAATTTTATTAAAAGAGTAATTGGCCTGCCAGGAGATGAAATTACCTATGAAAATGATCATTTATACATAAATGGTAAGGAATACGATGAACCTTATTTAGATGAGTTAAAAGAAGCACTAGAAAGAGGCATGCTTACAGATGATTTTGAGCTCAAAGATACGAAAGTAAGTCAAACCGTTGTTCCTGAGGGGCATTATTTTGTATTAGGAGATAATCGAAAACGAAGTCTTGATAGTAGGGTCATAGGTGTCATCTCTGAAGAAAGAATCCTTGGGAAAGCCAAAGCGGTTATTTGGCCGATGGATCATATGGAGGTCGTTAAATAAGGGAGAAGGAAAAACCTAGTTTATTGATCCGCTAGGTTTTTTTCGTGAATAGAACTTTATTGATAACGTCATGTTAGGGTTCTAACATTCACTCGAAAAAATGTTAAACTATAACATATCAAAAGGATTAGGGGTCGAAAAAACAGTGAAAAGGATAGTATCGGCGATAGAAGTGGCGAGGTTGGCAAATGTTTCGCAGTCAACTGTATCAAGAGTATTTACTCCAGGTGCAAGTGTGTCCGAGAAGACAAGACAGCGAGTGCTTGAGGTGGCTGAGCAGTTAAACTATCAGCCGAATGCTCTTGCACGAAGTCTTATAACGAAACGAACAAATATGATTGGATTAGCAATGAAGGATATTCAAAACCCATTTTACCATGAAGTATTAGGGATTTTTACGAACAAGCTAAAAGCGAAGGGATATTCAGTTTTATTTGTCTATACAGAAAATGAAGAGATACAGCAAGAAGAAATCAATCACTTTCTTGAATATAATGTCGAGGGGATTATAATTACAGATGCAATGCTCTCATCTAACATCGTGACTAAACTAAAAAATAATCATATTCCCGTGACATTGTTTAATCGCTATGATAAGAATCTTGAGTGTAATTCTGTCAGTTGTGATAATATCAATGCAGCAAATGAAATAGCAAAATATGTCGATCACCTGTACTGTGAAAAAATCGTCTTTATTACAGGTAAAATAAATACATCAACTAGTCAGGAAAGACAAGAAGGTTTTGTTAATTACTTCAAAAACAAAGGAATCCCCGTCGAGATTCTTGAAGGTGACTATACATACGAGAGAGCCTTTTTCTTAACAAAAGAATTGATTGAAAAAGATTATGTACCAGATGTGATATTTGGGGCTAATGATATTACGGCATTAGGTGCTCTTGATGCATTGAAAAGCAAGGAAATAAAGGTGCCAGAACAGACAATGGTGATTGGTTTTGATGATATCAAAATGTCCTCTTGGCCTAATTATAATCTTTCTACATGGGTTCAACCTATTGAAGAGATGGTGGATGAAACCATTCGCCTTCTTGAACGAAATCAGCGGGAAACCGGACATAAGACAGTAAAGGTTCAAGGTAAGTTTATCCATCGTCAAACGACAAAATAAAAGAAGGAAAGTCCTTGCAGCCCAAGGATTTTTCTTTATGTAAAAATTTCTGAATATAGGAAAATAACAAAATATATATTTGACAAATGAAAACGCTTCATTTATCATCTATTTCATAACCTTTGCATACGTATGCAAAATGGAATGATATATTTTTTTGAATGCTTTTGCATACGTATGCAAAAATCCAGAAAGTGAGGAAATTAATGATGGTCATTTACCTAAAACGAGGAAAAGTAGAAGAGGATATTCAACAAGAAGATTTAAAAGTTTCTGAGATTGTAAGAAACACAATTAATAAAATTGAAAGAGAAGGGGATCAGGCTTTAAAAGAACTATCGGAAAAATTTGATAAATGGACTCCAGAAACTTTTCGTTTAAGTAAGCAACAAATAGAGGAGATTTGCGCTTCGATTCCTGAACAAACTATTTTAGATATTGAGTTTGCTCAAAATAACATTAGAAATTTTGCCGAAGAGCAAAGAAAATCAATGAAAGACATTGAAGTTGAAACAATGCCAGGTGTTATTTTAGGTCATAAGAATATTCCAGTTAATAGTGTAGGTTGTTATATTCCAGGTGGACGTTATCCAATGGTGGCTTCAGCACATATGAGTGTTTTAACTGCGAAAGTTGCTGGGGTAAAAAGGGTCATCGCTTGCACTCCTCCCATCAATGGTGAAATCCCTGCAGCAACTGTGTACGCTATGCATAAAGCAGGAGCAGATGAAATTTATATTTTAGGTGGCATCCAGGCAATGGCTGGTATGGCAATTGGCACGGAAACAATGGAAGCGGTTGATATGATTGTTGGTCCAGGAAATGCTTTTGTTGCAGAAGCCAAACGTCAATTATATGGTCGCGTGGGTATCGATTTATTCGCTGGACCTACGGAAACACTAGTCGTGGCTGATGAAACCAGCGATCCTGAAATGATTGCTACTGACTTATTAGGTCAAGGAGAGCATGGACCGACATCTCCAGGTGCATTAATAACTACCTCTAAAAAAATTGCAGAGGAAACAGTGAAAGAAATTGAACGCCAATTAAAGATATTACCGACTGCTGATGTAGCACGTGTTTCTTGGAATGATTATGGACAAATCCTTTTAGTTGAGGACGAACAGGAAGCTTTAAAAGAAGCAGATAGACTTGCATTTGAACATGTAGAGATATTAACGAAAAACCCAGACTTCTTTTTAGAGAATATGACGAATTATGGCTGCTTGTTCTTAGGACCAGAAACGAATGTAGCGTACGGTGATAAGGTGATTGGTACCAACCATACACTACCAACAAAAGGGGCAGCGAAGTATACTGGTGGCTTGTGGGTAGGAAAGTTTCTTAAAACAGTGACCTATCAGAAGGTAACATCAAAAGAACAAAGTGCCTATATTGGTGAATATGCTGCACGTTTATGTCAATTAGAGAATTTCGCAGGTCATGCAGAACAAGCTTTACTACGTGTGAGAAGATACGGAAATCAACAGTAAATGAGCTTTTAACTTGATAAAAAGTAGGTGATATTCAATGTTAAGTATGATCGGTTTAATTGGAGGGTTAGTCTTACTTACTGTCCTTGTGATGCGTGGGATGAACCTTTTAATTGTGGCGCCACTTTCAGCACTGTTTGTTGCAGTGCTGAACGGTGTTCCGTTATTTCCACAGTTTGCAGGTAAGGATGAAGTAGATTTCATTACGGGTTATATGGATGGTTTTGCCGGTTTTATTACTTCTTGGTACTTGATGTTTTTAGCCGGGGCAATATTTGGGAAGGTAATGGAAGATAGCGGTGCTGCTGAAAGCGTTTCCCATTGGATTGTAACTAAAATCGGGATGAAGCATGCTGTGCTTGCAGTAGTCCTTTCTTGTGCAGTATTAACCTATGGTGGTGTTAGTTTATTCGTAGTTGCCTTTGCTGTTTACCCGATGGCAGTAAGTTTGTTTAAAGAAGCCGATTTACCTCGGCGATTTATTCCGGCTGCACTTGCTTTTGGGTCAACGACTTTTACGATGACATCTGCAGGTTCACCAGAAATACAAAACTGGATTCCAATTCCTTATTTAGGGACAAACCCTTATGCCGGATGGGAAGTTAGTTTAATAACAGCGATATTTATGCTTATATTTGGCTATTGGTTATTGATGAAAGTGATACGGAGGGCGGTAAGGAAGGGGGAGAAATTTGTTGGAAGAGATACGGATAACAATGAAATAAGAAGTGAATTACCTCATCCTTTATTAAGCCTTATTCCTTTATTAGTTGTTCTTATTGTTGCATTTGTTTTCCACGATTCTTTAGCGCAATCTGCATTAATTCTTGCCTTAACAGGTGGTGTTATCGCTACATGGTTACTTAATCGTAAATATTTCAGAAATTTCTGGGAAGCTGTTGGCGAAGGAACAATGGGAGCTCTTATAGCAATTGGAAATACGGCTGCTGTTGTTGGTTTTGGTGGTGTAGCAAAAATCACTCCTGCGTTTTCTTCTGCTGTAGATTTTATGACCAGTATTCCCGGTTCACCATTAATTGGAGGGGCATTGTCTGTTATGGTTATCGCTGGATTAACCGGTTCCTCATCTGGCGGGCAAACAATTGCTTTACCAATCTTAGCACCTCATTATTTAGATATGGGTGTGAATGCAGAAGCGCTTCATAGAACGGTATCCTTATCTTCAGGTACGCTTGATTCATTACCACATGGAGGATATGCGGTGACAACCATTCGTTCTATTGCTGGGGAAACGCATAAGGATGCTTATCCTGCATTCGGTTTAATGACTGTAGTGGTACCAATTGTTGCTGTTGTACTAGCGGTTATTCTTTTTTCTCTTGGTGTTGGTGTATAATCTAGAAAAAAGTAAATAGATTCATAGGAGGTTATCGTCATAGCTTATTTTGCGGCAATACTGCATATGGTAGATATTGAAAAAAGTAAGGAGATTCGTCCAGATCACCTAGCGTATTTAAACAAACTGGAGAAAGAACAGAAAATCTTCGCTAAAGGTCCCTTTGCTGATGGAACTGGCGGGCTAGTCGTATACAATGCTGATAGTTATGATGAGGCTATGACATTAGCAGAAAATGACCCATATATTGTCCATCATGCTCGTCGATTAGAGCTAAAGGAATGGTCTATCATCGAGTAATCATATATTGGAATAAGAACATGCATATCTCTATGTATGTTCTTTTTTTTTTATTTGATGAGTAAATAGGAAGTAGGTAGCTGGATGGGGTAACGGCGATGTGAACAACCGATTATATTATCTGTTCTCACCACTGTTTTTACCTTACATCCATAAAGTTAAAGCGTATTTAACATTATTATACGAGAATCTAATATTTCCTTCATATTCCAAAAGTATCATGAATATATAACAAGTGGAAAGACTTGCCTTCCTTCAAAAAGCCGTATATTCGACGAGTAAAGGGTTTTTACTTCATCGGTATATGGCTTTCTTTAGGGGGCGGTAAAAGGGGTGAGAGAATATGCGTGCTTTGGAATTAAAACAGATGAGAAAGTCTTACCAAGCGGATATAGAAGTGTTAAAAGGGATTGATATTGTGATTGAGCCTGGGGAATTTTTTGTGTTAGTCGGGCCATCTGGTTGTGGAAAAAGTACGTTGTTAAGGATGATTGCTGGATTAGAGGAAATAAGTAGTGGTGAGCTTTATATTGGCGGGGCTTATGCAAATAAGTTAAAGCCAAGTAAGAGAGAATTATCTATGGTGTTCCAAAATTATGCTCTGTTTCCTCATATGACAGTTGAACAAAACATTGCCTTTGGTCTACATGTGAAAAAACTGACGAAAGTTGAACAATCACAGAGGTGTCAGGAAGCGGCAGAAACGCTTGGACTCACACCATATTTGAAAAGGAAACCAAGAGAATTATCGGGTGGTCAAAGACAGCGTGTAGCACTCGCTAGAGCAATCGTTACACAAGATCCTATATGTCTAATGGATGAACCACTCTCAAATCTTGATGCAAAATTGAGAACAAAAATGCGTTCAGAGATAAGGCAGTTACAAAGAAAATTGGGTATTACGATGATTTATGTCACACATGATCAAACAGAGGCGATGACGATGGCCGATCGCATGATGATTTTAAATCAAGGTGAAGTGCAACAAGTTGGGAAGCCGCTTGATATTTATAATCACCCGGCGAATACTTTTGTGGCATCGTTTATTGGCGCACCGCCAATGAATATGGTTAATGGATATATTCAAAATGGAAATGTCCATCTCCCATGCGAGACAAGGCTCCCACAAATTCATCAGAATTTAGCTGGTGAATTCACGATTGGAATTAGACCTGAGCATCTAGTAAGAGCAACGAATACGGATGAAGCCACATTGCAAGCTACCGTTACGAATGTAGAAATGCTTGGTACAGAAACACTAATTAATTTTCAGTTAACGGATAAATTGCAGTGGACAGCAAGGTGGCAAGGTCAGCATGCGATTCCTTTAGGAGAGAAGGTTTCTTTTGCTATCAAAATAGAGGACTTAGTTTTTTTTGATGATCAAACGAAACAGAATACTTTTCTTGAAGGTGTGGAGGTGATTTAGTTTTATGCCATCACTTAATATGAACGTTGACCCAAAGCGGCCATCTCTAAGAAAAAATCGATTTTCCCTTGCATCTTTAGAGGGCTGGTTATATGTACTACCATCTTTTATTTTATTTATTATTTTTCTATTTTATCCGATGGTTAGGACGGTATATTTGAGCTTTTTCTATACTGATACACAAGGAAAACCGTTGTCTTTTGCGGGTTGGGAAAACTTTACCACATTGCTTTCTTCAACTAGTTTTTTAACAAGTGCTAAGGCCACTTTCTTATTTGTTTTATACACGGTACCAGTTGGCGTGATTCTCGCTCTTGCTTTGGCGTTACTAGCTAATCAGAAATTGAAAAGCATTGGTTTCTTTAGAACCATCTTTTCCTCAACGATGGGCATGAGTGTAGCTGCCTCATCAGTCATATGGATGTTTATTTATAACCCATCGATTGGTATAGCAAACAAAATACTAAACTTTTTTGGTTTTGCTGATATGCATTTCTTATTAGATCCGAATACTGCTTTGCTCTCAGTCGCAATCGCGACGATTTGGATGAATACAGGGTTTACGTTCCTCATTTTGCTAGGGGGGTTACAAAATATCGATTCCCAATTATATGAAAGCGCAAGAATTGCTGGGGTAAGTTCTTCTTATTCCTTTAGAAAAATCACACTCCCAATGCTATCACCAACACTTTTCTTTGTTCTTACAGTGACGATGATTAATTCATTTCAGTCATTTGGGCAAATCGATATTTTGACAAAGGGAGGACCAATCGATTCGACCAATGTGATTGTGTATTCCATTTATAAAGATGCCTTCATTAACTATAATATTGGCTCTGCCAGCGCACAGGCGGTTCTTCTCTTTCTATGTGTCTTCATCTTGACAGTGATCCAGTTCAAGCTCGGTGAGAGGAAGGTGCATTATCAATGACAATCGGGAAGAAGATCTTATTATATTTAGTCCTTATTCTCTCAGGTTTTATCATGTTTTTCCCCATTGTTTACGCTTTTATGATTAGTTTTATGCAAGGGGGAGAAGTTCTGCAAGGAAAGCTCATACCAGAAAACTTCACACTAACCAATTACCTTCATGCTTTCGAAAAGGTTCCATTACTGCGGTATTTGATTAACAGCTTGGTCGTATCCACAGTCATTATGTTGGGACAATTACTACTCTGCAGTTTAGCGGCCTTCGCTTTTGTTTTTACAAAATTTAAAGGGAAAAACCTTTTGTTTATGCTTTTTATTTCCACGATGATGATTCCTTGGGAAGCGACGATGGTACCAAACTTTCAAACGATACAGTCATTAGGATGGTTAAATAGTTTTCCAGGATTAACGATTCCTTTCTTCGCTATGGCCTTTGGGACTTTTCTGCTTAGACAACAGTTTAAGACGATTCCTATTGAATTATATGAAGCTTCCCAGGTTTCGGGGGTGAGTCGCTTTAAGTTCTTCTTAACGGTTGTCTTGCCGATTTCGAAAACAAGTTTAATTACGCTTGGAATCTATTGCTTCTTGACGGCTTGGAATATGTACTTATGGCCATTGCTTGTCACGAATGATGAAAAGGTAAGGACCGTCCAAATTGGCTTAAAGCAGATGCAGACACAAGAAATTGCGTCTGAATGGGGGGTGGTAATGGCAGGGGTGATGCTCGTCATTTTGCCAACTTTACTATTAATCTTTGTTGGTCAAAAACGTTTACAGGAAGGGTTAACTAGAGGAGCAATAAAGTAGAAGTGGGGAGAGGATGAAAAGAATGAAGAAGCTTTGGGTGGTCAGTATCTTATGTATGCTCATATTCATGACGGCATGTTCAAATGATTCAGCAACTACAGAGGAAGCTAGTGGAGATGGAAAAACAGAAGTGATATTTTGGCATTCGATGAGTGGCGAGCTTGAGCGTGTTGTGCAAGAAGTAGCTGATGGTTTCAATGCGGAACAAGATGAGATTACAGTGACACCAGTTTTTCAAGGGACATATGAAGAAGCGATTACGAAGTTTAATACGGTAGCTGGAACAGAAGATGCACCAGCAATCATGCAAACTTTTGAAGTCGGGACGAAATATATGATTGATTCAGGGAAAATACAACCAGTGCAGAAATTTATTGATGATGAAGGATACGATATGAATCAATGGGAGAAGAATATCACTAATTATTATGCTGTAGATGACACGCAATATTCCATGCCATTTAACTCATCCACTCCGGTACTTATTTATAATAAAGATGCTTTTAAAGAAGCTGGATTAGATCCAGAGAAAGCGCCTGAGACGTATAGTGAATTAAAAGAGGCGGCTAAGAAATTAACGAACGATGACCAGGTGGGCTTTTCAATTTTAAATTACGGCTGGTTTATTGAGGAATTAATCGCGGTCCAAGGTGGATTATTTGTTGATAATGATAACGGACGCACTGGTAATGCGGAAAAGGCAGTATTTAACGGTGAAGAAGGACTAAAAGTCTTTGAATTAATTAGTGAGATGCATAAAGAAGGTACCTTCTATAATACTGGACAAAATTGGGATGATATCCGGGCTGCTTTCCAATCTGGCAAAATTGCTATGTATCTAGATTCATCAGCAGGTATTAGAGCTACAGTTGATAATGCACCGTTTGAGGTTGGCGCAGGATATTTACCTGTACCGGATGGAGTAGACAGACAAGGGGTAATTATTGGCGGCGCTTCTTTATGGATGGCGAAAGATATTGATGAGGAAAAACAGCGTGCTGCATGGGAGTTCATGAAGTATGTGACTACCCCTGAAGTACAGGCACAATGGCATTTAAAGTCAGGTTATTTTTCTATTAACCCAGCAGCCTACGACTTACCGCTTGTACAAGAAGAGTGGGAGAAGTATCCACAGCTAAAAGTAACAGTTGATCAGTTGAAAAATACAATTCCATCTGAGGCGACTCAAGGGGCATTAATTTCTGTCTTCCCAGAAGCGCGTCAAAAAGTTGTGAGCGCAATGGAAAGCCTATATCAAGGTGTTGAACCGAAAGAAGCATTGGAGCGTGCGGCAGCAGAAATAGATCAGTCATTAGAGGCAGCGAACAGAAAAAATGGGAGTCAGTGAGAGGGTGGAGGAAGTTTCTATTTATGCTCATCGTGGAATGAGTGGTACCTTTCCTGAAAATACAATGACTGCATTCCAAGCAGCCTTAGATGCTGGAGTTGAGGGAATCGAATTAGATGTGCAAATGAGTAAGGACGGCCACCTGGTCATTATTCACGATGAACAAATTAATCGTACTACGAATGGCAAGGGTTATGTTAAAGATTTAACTTTAGACGAACTCCTTGGCTTAGATGCAGGAGGATGGTTTTCTTCTAATTTTATCGGCGAGGGTTTACCATCACTTCAACTAGTATTAGAGTGGCTTTTAGAGGAGGGCAATGACCTTACATTAAATATAGAATTAAAGAACGATATCATTGCTTATGAGGGGATGGAAAGAAAAGTTTTAGATTTGATTGATCGGTACCAATTACAAGACCGAGTAATTATTTCTTCATTTAATGCACCTAGTTTAAAGAAAGTAAAAGCGATAAATCCGAATATCTCGGTTGGTTATTTAATTGCTGGTGTGAAACAGGATGCTATTAAAGTAGCAAGGGATATAGGTGCCGATGCCATTCATTGTCAACCAAGTTTCGCTCTTTCTACTTATGGAAGAGATGCGATAGAAAAAGGATTTCCTCTTCGTGTCTATACGGTAAACGAAAGAGCAGTAAAGGAACAATTAGTTGAAACAGGTGTCGAGGTCATTATGACAGACGTACCGGAACAACTTAAATAAAAAGTAAAGCAGGTGTAGTGTGATTGTATGCTCCCCTTTAGTAGTCAAATTTTTCAAGAAATCTGACTGTTAAAGGGGAATTTTTCGTGTCTAAAAGAACTATTACTCAGGAGTTTAAAATTGAAGTTTTACAAGCATAAATAAGGAAGCTTTAGTTAGTGTGATAATATAGGATTTAGGTGTAAATAGCAAACTGTTATTAAAGAGGAGGGCTGAAATTTGTCTGCGATATGGGATAGCGATGTTGAAGTTACTATAGACGAAGCACAACAAATAATTAGGGAACAGTTTCCGATACTTGAACCTGTCTCTATTAAAGAGAGCGGTGAAGGATGGGATAATAAAGTCTTCGTTGTAAATGAATCGGTCATTTTTAGATTACCACGAAGAAAAATTGCTGTACCCTTAATAGAAAGAGAAAATAGATGGTTACCACAATTAAAGCAACACTTACACAGTAATATTCAAATTTCTACACCTATATATATTGGTCAACCAAGTAGTAAGTTTCCATACCCATTCACAGGTTATCCGTTGATTAAGGGTGTTTCTACCAATGAACGAGAGATAAGCGTGAAAGATCGTGGCGCTATCGTTGAGGACATTGCCTTATTTTTAAAAGCCCTTCATCAAATACCAAGTAGTCATTTTCTTGGAATCATAGGGGATGAAATTGGCAGGCTAGACGTTCATGCAAAAAAACTAGAAGTTATTCAACGATTAGAATGGATGGAGGCAAATGAAGTTATTGACTCCCGAAAACCTTTTTTAGCCATTATTCAACTAGCAATAAATACGAGTGTAACGGCAAGGAATACATTGGTTCATGGGGATTTTTATTTCCGCAACTTTCTGATTTGTAATAATTTAAGACTTGCAGGTGTAATTGATTTTGGGGATATGCATCTTGGCCATCGAGCGGTTGATTTAGCTGTTGCTTATACGTTCGTTCCATCATATATGAGGGAAAGCTTTTTTTCTATTTATGGTGAAATTGATAAAGAAACGGAATCGTTAGCTATGTTCAGAGGGCTGCATGTGATGTGCTATTTACTTTTTTATGGGATGGATAAACAGGATGAAGGCATTATAAGAGAAGCGAAAGTAGGGTTAGCGAATCTCATTTCCAATCATTAATAGCTAGCTTAAAGGTTGAAAATACGCTAAAATACAAGGGTTATCAATTTAGTTAGAACATTTGAATGCTACCATTAGTAACTCGCCAATGGGTGAGTTTTCTTTTTGTGTCATGAAATAAGAGAGGAAGGAGTTTTTTATAATGAAGAAGTTATTTTCGACCTATCGTACGACTATTTTGTTATTAGCTGCTATTCTTATTGGCGGTATAGCAGGGGTAGTGTTTGGGCCTGCGACATCAGTTGTGAAACCTTTTGGAGATTTATTTTTAAATTTAATGTTTATGATTATTGTTCCACTCGTCTTTTTTAGTATAGCATCGGCTATTGCGAATATTAGTGGGATGAAACGTTTAGGTAAAATTATGGGAAGTACATTCCTCGTTTTCTTTTTAACAGCAGTCGTTTCTGCTGTATTAGGATTCGCAGGTACCTCTCTATTCGATCCATTAAAAGATACGGATACTTCAAGTATTATTGCTATGATGGATGAGGCGGAAGTGGCAGAAGAGGAACCTGAGAATATTTCGTTACTTGCAAAACTAGTTGAGACGGTGACTGTTAATGATTTTCATCTTTTATTCTCTAAGAGCAATATGTTACAGCTTATTGTTTTCGCAATCTTATTTGGCTTGGCTACCGCACTAGTAGGTGAGAAAGGCAGACCAATGGCTACCTTCTTACAATCAGGCACAGATATTATGATGAAAATTGTAAAGATTGTTATGTATTATGCGCCGATTGGTCTAGGGTGTTATTTTGCAACGATCATTGGTGAATTAGGACCGCAGATTTTAGGTGGGTATGTTCGTGCTTTTGTTTTATATCTAGGTATAACACTTGTCTATTATTTTGGCTTTTTCACATTGTATGCCTTTATTGCTGGTGGGAAAGAGGGAATCAGTGTATTTTGGAAAAATGCGATTTCACCCTCAGTGACTGCAATTGCAACATGTTCAAGTGCGGCAAGTATTCCAGTTAATCTTGACGCGACGAAGAAAATGGGCGTACCTAAAGATATAGCTGAAACAGTTATCCCATTAGGAGCAAACACCCATAAAGATGGCTCAGTTTTTGGTGGCGTGATTAAGATTGTTTTTATATTTAGCTTGTTTGGGCAAAGTATGACAGATCTGCCAACAATATTAAGTATCATTGCAGTCGCCTTTTTAGTAGGTGCGGTTATGGGAGCGATACCTAGTGGGGGATTAATTGGTGAAATGCTCATCTTGAGTGTATTTGGATTTCCGCCTGAAGTACTGCCGATTATAGCTGTGATCAGTACAATTATTGATGCGCCAGCCACACTTCTGAACTCAACAGGTAATACGGTGTGCGCGATGATGGTTAGTAGATTAGTAGAAGGAAAAGATTGGTTGAAAAAGGCGTTCCATGTAAAAACAGTTTAATTTAAAAAAATTTATAAAAATAGGTTTATAGTTTTAGGTGATTGGGTATAAGAATTCTGGTATCATATTTTGGGGAAAGTGATACTGACAATGTTGATGATTAGGAGAAAATGCGGATGAAATCATTTTACGAGTACTTTAAGGAGAAAACTTGGGATTTAACAGAGAATTGGTATGCGGAATTAGATAAGAGTAAAGATGGTGTCTATAGCACAACAGACGATTCTCAAATTACTATATTAAAGAAACAAAATCATGCATTCCATGAAATCTTTGCAGAGTTATTTAACACAGAATCTGAGGCACCAACAGAAGCATTCGATGAATGGGTTACTTCTATTGCAAAGGACCCTGCCCATTTAAGCACGCCCTTAGATGAAATCATTAGTGAATTTCTTAGTGTGCAAGAACAATATTTCGATGTAGTTCAAAATTATATTGAAGAATCAACGACGGTGTTATCACATAAAGAGGTTAACACGCTTAATCGATTGATTTCGCAATCATTTAGAAAAATTATGAGTGAATTTAGTAGAAGAAATATCGAAGAATCTAATCGTATGTTAAAAGCACAGCAAGAGATGATTATTGAACTTAGTACACCAGTAATAAAAATTAAACAGGATGTAGCTATTCTCCCTCTAGTTGGAGATATTGATACTCATCGTGCTCAAGTCATTTTTGATAAGACACTCGAACAATGTAACGATATGCAAATTGAAGAGCTTGTAATTGATTTATCTGGCGTAGCAATCATAGATACAATGGTGGCTGCTCAAATTTTTCAGGTTATAGATGGCTTGAAATTAATTGGTACCGTCGCCAGTCTTTCAGGTATTCGACCAGAAATTGCGCAAACAGCTGTTCAATTAGGTATTAATTTCCGTAATATTAAAATCTATTCTTCATTGGCACAAGCCATTCATCATACAAAGACATTATAAATAGTTAAACTAAAATAGAACACGAAAAATTTTTCGTGTTCTATTTTAGTTTCATAGTGAGTAAACCTGTTTTCTTTTCTCTTACAAACCTAGCTTTTATATATCATTTAGGTCTTAATGTACGATCGTGAACAATTTCTTCTCCACCCAAATCTGATGGATCATAAGTTGGCCCATTTGTTCTTCTAGGAGAGTTTTCTGATGTCATTACCTAGATACATATGAAAATGAGCGCTTGGTGTTGGATAAATACGATGGTCACTAAATTGCACAAACTTTGGTGCGGCTTGATCTCCATCCACTCGTTTGAACGAATACCGAACCACCTGATTACCAGCTTCATAAGTAAGGATATTTAATCCATCCTATTCAATGTTCCAGAAAGTGTAGTGTCTTTTTGTGCACTTGTTGACTATATTTTGGTATGCAGTTTTTTAAATATAAATCGTAATTATTATTATTTACAGCGGGTGGAAAAAATAAAATATTGCTACCAGATTACTAGCGATTTACTATATACTGGAATTAAGATTTAGTAGATTAATTCGTTTTTGAATGGAGTGTAGACGAGCTTGAAAAAAGTCGGTCTTAGTATGATGTTTATTGGTTTATTATTTATCGGATTTAGTGTTTGGACAATTGTTGCTGGTAATGTGAAGGAATCCCAGTCATTACAAGTGGCCAAGGCAAAGGTAGCTGAAGGGGCGAAAAAGGCAGAAGCTTATTTGCCGAAAAAAGGAGAAGCAGCAGGGATACTTTTGATACCGAAGCTTGATGCAGAATTACCCATTATTGAGGGAGTTGATGCAGATGATCTGGCTAAAGGAGTTGGCCATTATTTAGGGAGTTTATATCCCGATGAAGGAGGTCAAATTGTACTTTCAGGTCATAGGGACACTGTCTTTAGAGGGATGGGCAAGTTAAAATTAAATGATATTTTCACTATAAAAGTACCATATGGCGAATTTGATTATAAAATTACTAAAACAAAAATTGTCGATAAAGAAGATACAAGTGTCATTACATTGCAACAAACAGAAGAAGAATTAATTGTTACTACTTGTTACCCTTTTAGTTTTGTGGGAGATGCACCTGAGAGATATATTATTTATGCCGAGCGAGTTAAATAGTCTTAAGACGAAAATATAGAGCAATAAATAGGTAAGAAATCCTTATTCATATAAAATTATTAAACTAACTTTCTCTAGCCCCTTATTTTTTTAGAATTTTGTGATAAAATTTTCAATAAAAGTATGAAAGGGTTAGATGAATGGGGATTCAATCAGTTTCTTTTATTGGATTGGGTGCGTTGGGCGTTCTTTTCGGTAGCCAAATGAACCTTTCATTACCAAAAGGTGCACTTACATTTGTTGCTGATGAGGCAAGAGTGAAAAAATATAAAGAGAAAGGAGTTTATGCAAACCAACAGTTTTGCGATTTTGATTATAGAACACCAGAAAGTATAAAAAAACCAGTTGATTTACTCATCTTTTCAGTTAAAGCAGATGGGTTGGATGCTGCCATTGAATTAGCTAAGCCAATTGTCAATGAGCATACAATCATTCTTTCTTTATTAAACGGGATTTCAAGTGAACGCATATTAGGTAGTGTATTTGGAGAAGACAAAGTTTTATATAGCGTAGCCCAAGGGATGGATGCTGTTAAAGTAAACAATATACTAAGCTATCATCATATGGGGATGATTTGTTTTGGCGATCAGGAGGCTGGTGAGACATCAAAAATGACAAAGGAAGTAGCTGAATTTTTCGATCGCACAGGTATTCCGTATGAAGTAGATACTAATATGATAAAGAGGCAGTGGGGCAAATTCATGTTGAATGTGGGTGTGAATCAGACAGTTGCAGTCTATCGGGGGAATTATGGAACAATTCAAGTAGAGGGAGAGCCGAGAGAAACGATGATTGCAGCAATGCGAGAAGTGATCCGTATAGCACAGTATGAAGGGGTCACTTTAACAGAAGATGACTTATCGTATTGGCTAAATGTTCTCAATCAATTAAATGCAGAGGGTAAGCCGTCTATGGCACAAGATGTCGAGGCTGGAAGGAAAAGTGAAGTGGAGCTTTTTGCGGGAACGGTAATAGCATTGTATAAAAAGCACAAGCTAGCACAACCAACCACAAATCAAATGTTATATGAAAACATTCAACATATTGATAGTCATTCAGTTTAAGACCACTGAAAAGAAATAAAATTGTAGAATAAACTGGGTTAGAGGAAGTTTGGAGGTTTCTATGTCAAAGAATGATGCGCTTTTTCAAAATCATAGTAGCCTAAAGGTGGTTTACCCAATTGAGGTTACTCACTTATTAATGAACCATACATCTGCAGCTATCGTTTTGACAAGCATAAATCATCGGATAAATAAAATTAATCCATCGTATACGGACTTATTGGGCTACCGTGAACAAGATGCACTTGGTACGAATTTATATACTCATTTGCGGTTGAAGAAGGACAATATATTAAAGCCCTTTCAAGATAAAGCGGAAGCAAAGGGTATTCATAAAGATGGCCATCTTATTAATTTGGAATTATCGCATTATCCCATTTATGATTCGTTAGAGCAAATTGCTGGTGGGATTACATTTATTAAAGAATTGGCGGATTCTGAATGTATAGAGGATATTGTCTCAAATAATTTAGGGATCAGTCGATTAATTACAGAGCACACGTCAGATTTAATTTTACTGTACGGACTAGATAAGAAGGTAATTTATGTATCCCCGTCCTTTGAGGAATTATTAGGGTTGGAAAAAGGCACCTATCTGGGGAAAGGTGTAATGGATCATATGAATAAAGAAGAAAGAGAGTACAGTGAGTTATTGTATAAAAAAATTAATGATACCGGAGAATCCCAAATTCTTCAATCACGCATGAAAACGAGTAGTGGGAATATCATATATATTGAGTCTAATATTTCTCCGATTTTTAATGAATTTAATGAAATTCAATTGTATGTTTGTGTCGGTAGGGACGTCACTGATCGTGTGAAAAATGATGATGCTCTAAGAAATTTAGATCGCCTATCCATTATTGGTCAACTAGCAGCCAGTGTGGCACATGAGATCAGAAATCCACTGACATCGTTAAAGGGTTTCTCAAAACTATTACATTATATGGAGGAGAAAGATAAACAGAAAGAGTATTTATCAATTATTTCTCATGAACTAGAGCGTATTGACGGAATTGTCAACGAATTTATGTCTTTAGCTAAGCCGCAAGTAGTTGATTATGATTATTTTGACCTTTATGAGATTTTAGAAGCTACATTCAAATTTCTTCACCCACAAGCCATGATGTGTAATGTTCAAATTCGATTCTTAAAGCCAGATCAACAAATTGAATTACTTTGTAATCAAAATCAATTAAAGCAAGTATTTATTAATTTCTTAAAAAACTCTATAGAGTCAATGCCAAATGGTGGAGAAGTAATTATAGCTATAGAAGTATTAAGAAATAAAAGAGTAAGAATAAATTTTAAAGACGAGGGTATAGGTATAAGCTCAGATCGTTTGCATTATTTAGGTACCCCTTTTTATACTACTAAGGATAAAGGAATCGGTTTAGGACTAACTGTTAGCAATAAAATTATCCAAGAGCATAATGGAACGATGAAGATTGATAGTAAACCAGGTGGCGGTACAATAGTAACCGTTGAACTAGGCTATTCATAAAAGGATTCATCGTTTTAAGAATGATACATAAATGAATGCATTAATATTATGAAAATGCATTTTTTTATATTTGATCATTATTTCAGCCTTTCTCGCTATTTAAGCGAGTTTTTTTGTAAATATTTGCTTTAAGACTTAAGGCTTAGTTGGAATTACAATCTTAGTCCATGGAAAAAACTCCTTCAAATGTTGTATTCTTATACTGTAAGGGTAAGTAAAAATAAGTTCACTTATTTTGAAACTTAAATAAGACGAATTACGTAAATAGTATAAGCGGTAAAGTCAGGAGTCGATAATTTTGAACCCGTTCTATGTGTTTTTTCTACGGATACTTATCACTGTACCTGTGTCTGTGTTGACATGGTTAATTAGCTACTTTTTTATGAATTACGGTTTTTGGATGAGTGGACTAATTGGTGCTGGTGTGGGTGTATTTACGTATTGGTTGAGTGGAATAATTATTGTCCATCGTTGGATGAAAAGTAAGGGACTCAAGCGGAAAGAGTTTCGTTTTATCCAAGATAATTTAGATGATGCCCGAATCAAGATGAGTCGTTTACATCGTGCTTTAATGGCAATTCGCCATTGGCCATCTGGTCGTCAACGTAAAGATTTTATTAAAGTGACAAAAAGGATTTACCAGCTTGTGCAAAAGGAGCCGAGACGCTTTTATCAAGCTGAATCATTCTTCTATTCGCATTTGGATTCAGCGGTAGAACTCGCTGAAAAATATGTTTTTCTTTCCTCACAACCAAAGAAAGATTGGGAACTTGAGCAATCATTAACAGAGACCAGAAAAACTTTGCAAGAGCTAATGGTTCATGTAGATAAGGATTTACGTTCAGTGCTAGCGAATGATATTGATGATCTTCATTATGAAATAGATGTAGCCAAACATAACATTAAGAAATTAAAAGATGAGAAAACGAATGATGAAAGTAGGCGATTAAAATGACAAAAGAAAAAAATACGTCAAATCAACCTACCCTTGGTGCAGATATATTGGATGATCTTTTAGCGGACCCTTTTGGTAATGACGACGAGACAGTCACAAAGGTTAAAAGTGAGGACTCATCTAGTCGTGTAAAATTGATTGATGTCATTCCAGAGGAAAACAGGCAAAAAGCTTACCAATTAGCTGAACAAATCGACCCAAGTAATCATCAAGCTATGATTTCATATGGTACGCCTGCTCAATCAAAGTTACTCAATTTTTCACATGCGATGCTTGACCATGTGCAAAGAAAAGATGTCGGCGAAGTAGGCTCAATTTTGGGCGAACTTATGCAAAAATTTAATGAAGTGAACCCGGATGATTTAAAGCATGAAAAACAAGGCTTTTTCTCAAAAATATTTGGCAAGCTTTCAGGTTCTGTCCATGAAGTATTGTCGCAATATCAAAAGGTAGGCGCACAAATTGATCGCATCAGTGTGAAGTTAGAGCGAAGTAAAAACCTGCTTCTCTCAGACATTGTTATGCTAGATAAGCTGTATGAAAGCAATAAAGAATATTTCCATGCCTTAAATATTTATATCGCTGCAGGGGAACTAAAGCTTGAGGAAATGAGAGAACAATCGATTCCGGATCTAAAAAAGAAAGCTGAATCATCACAGGATCAAATGAAAGTACAGGAAGTGAATGACTTAGTCCAATTTGCTGAAAGATTGGATAAACGTTTATACGATTTAAAGTTAAGTCGAGAAATCACCATCCAAAGTGCGCCACAAATTAGACTGATCCAAAATACAAATCAAGCGCTAGTAGAAAAGATACAATCATCCATTATGACTGCTATTCCATTATGGAAGAATCAAGTCTCTATTGCTTTAACTTTGATTCGCCAACGCCATGCAGTAGAAGCGCAAAAGCATGTCTCAAAGGCAACGAATGACTTACTATTGAAGAATGCAGAAATGCTAAAAATGAACACTATAGAAACAGCGAGAGAGAACGAACGCGGTTTAGTAGATATAGAAACATTAAAGAAAACCCAGCAAAACCTAGTCGAAACGATTGAAGAAACATTGCGCATCCAAGAAGAAGGTCGACATAAAAGAAAACAAGCCGAAAGTGATCTAGCCCATATGGAAAACGACTTGAGGCTAAAACTATTAGAAGTAAAAGATAAATAATTCATTAGGCACGGATAAATGCTAATTTAGTATTTATCCGTGCCTTTTTAGATGGAAGAATAATTGAACTGAAAGAGCATGTCTAGAAAGTATCAATACTTATGTTAAAAGACTAAAGAATAGCCAAGGCAAAATACCGATGTTCTTCTGTAAACCGGCATTTTGGCTGTTTCATTATCCAACTGGTACACGCGAAGCGATTTGTATCGGCAGCTTGACAGTTACTGTTGTTCCCTCATGTAAAATACTTGAGAAATGAATGGAACCATTGTGGCTTTGAACTATTTTATTGCTGACTGTTAAACCAAGACCAGTACCTTTTTCTTTGGATGAATAAAAAGGTTCGCCGAGTTTTGTTAATAATTCTGGAGACATGCCATCGCCATTATCAGATATTTTTATGATAGCAGTATCCTCTTCCTTTTCTAATGAAATCATGATTTCACCGTCTCCGTCAGTTGAGGCTTCAATAGCATTTTTTATTAAATTGATAAATAATTGTTTAAGTTGATTAGGTTCACACAGTATAGAAATTTGCGTACGTAAATATGACTTTAATTGAATTTGGATATTATGGAGTGATGCTTCCGTTTTTAATAGTGAAATGACATTATGGAGTAATTCATAGATATCTGCTTGAATGAATTTAATCTCTTGTGGTTTGGCTAGTAGTAATAGTTCGCTAACAATATGATTGATGCGATCCAATTCTTCTTCCATAATGCGATAATAAAATTCATGTTTACTGTCTTCTGTCGTTAATACTTGTACAAATCCTTTTAACGAAGTGAGTGGGTTTCTTATTTCATGAGCCACACTCGCTGATAGTTCACCAACTACAGATAATTTTTCCGTTTTTCTTAATTGTTCTTCAGCTAATCGTAGCTTTGTGACGTCTTTCCCATAACAAATAATACCAGCTTGTTTATTATTGATAATCATAGGCACAGCTGTACATTCTAAGATGATTTGAGGACCATTTTTATGGTTCATCGCCATCTCACATTGTATATGTTGATTCGTTTGTCGTATGTGTTCAAGACTTTTAAATAATTCATCATGTAAGTCTTTAGGAAATAGGTGGGTGATGGGTTGTTGGAGTACTTCTTCTGGCTGATAACCGGTTATCTCCTTAAATTGGGGGTTTGCTTGAGTAATCCGTCCGGATAAATCCATCATGACGATCATATCTTGGCTGTACAAAAACAGCGATTTATATTGCTGTTGACTTTCTTGTAATAATTCATCCAATCTCTTTTTTTCGGAAATATCTCTACCGATAATTACAAGCCCTTTTCTACTTCGGTCTTCATGAAAAAGAGGAACTTTAATTGTGTCGAATATCTTCTTTGTTCCATCGGGTTGTAATATATTTTCCTCGATTCTCGCAATTTTTCCACTATCCCATGTTTCCTCATCTGAAATCATACAATGAGCGAAGGAGTTTTTGTAAAAACTTCTTGCTTGATCGCCGAGTTCAATATCTGTTTTTCCTCGATATTGGTCTTCTTCAAGATTAAATAGTTCAAGGGCGACTTTATTTGCTTCGATCCATCTCCCTTTTTCGTCTTTAAAATTTACGAAATCGACCATTGCATTAATAAGTGTGGATAATCTCTCTTTATCTTCTTTGGATGTATTTAGTTCTTCAATTCTTTTTATAAAATAGTAGAAGAGACAAGTTGTAAAGGAGATATATAAAATTTCTTTTATATGTATCATGGAGATTAAGTTGGATGATGTATGAAATTCCCTAATGAGTAGGTTTGTTGAAATGACCCAAATGATACTTCCTAAAAAAAAGAAGATTAAGAATTTTGTTTTCATATCTATGCTCCTGTTCTGTAAAACAAATAATCACTATACTTTATAGTAATCGATTATGAAAAATTTTGCCATTAAAGATTGAGTATTTTAATAATTAAGTATGATAGTAGGAGAAATAAGCGTTAAAGAAATAAGTTATAATAGTAGAAACTAGTTGGAGGAGATGAAGTAATCATGTATTTAACAATAGAAGAGACAGCTCAATATTTATCGGTATCAGTCAGTTATGTAGAAGAGTTGATCCTCCAAGGTAAAATTCGTGTCATTCATGATAGCGAGGGAGCAGTACTCATTTATAAAGATCAATTTAAAACCCATTTTCAACAATTAGAAAAATATAAGAAATTGGTGGAAGAGTTATCGAAGGAACCAATTCCAGAAGATCGGGATATAAAGGATGAAGATTAATACGTAAGGATGTGACATGATGAAGTTAAAGCTCGTTAATGAAGATAAGAAAAGATATATAGATCTGCTACTGCTTGCAGATGAACAAGAGAATATGATTGATCAGTATTTAGAGCGGGGAGACCTTTATATTTTCGAGGAAAAACAAAAGTTAATCGGCGTTTGTGTTGTAACAAAGGAGAATGAAGATATATATGAAATAAAGAATATGGCTGTTGCCCCACATTTAAAACGAAAAGGATATGGCAAAAAGATGATTCAGCTTGTGGAAGATTTCTATAAAGGGAGAGCCCGCAAGCTTCAAGTAGGAACGGGAGATAGTCCCCTTACGATCCCTTTTTACCAGGCGTGTGGATTTCATATTTCTCATCAGATTGATGATTTCTTTGTGAAACATTATGACCGCCCTATTTATGAGGGTGGTAAACAACTCATTCATATGGTGATTTTACAAAAGCAGCTTTGACCTCTAAAAGGATAGAATGTTTTACATTTCTAATTATTTTGTCTATTCTAGAAAAGAGAGAGTATTTCTTGAGGAGGAATGGAACATGTATGATATTCTAATCGTTGGAGCAGGGCCTTCTGGTGCGAGTGCAGCTTTATTTGCTGCTAAAGCGGGGAAGAAAGTGATTGTTATTGATAATGACAAAGGTGTAACAAAAAGGGCTTGGGTTGAAAACCATTATGGTGTATTAGAGGTATCAGGTCCGGATTTGGTTAGCACAGGGAAAAAACAGGCAGAGAAATTTGGGGCAGAATTAGTAGATGCAACAGTAGAATCTATTGAGAAAAAAGAAGAAGGTTTCGTTGTTACTACTTCTGAAGGTAGTTATGAAGCGAAACATGTCATTTTAGCAACAGGGTTCTTGGCTGATTTAGCCGAAAAAGCAGGTGTACAAACGAAACCGGGAACAGAGCCAAGAGTAAAAACCATTATTGATGTAGATGCATCAGGTCAAACCAATATTCCTGGCATCTGGGCTGCAGGTACGACAGCAGGTGTAAGTGTACATACAATTATTACTGCTGGTGATGGCGCGAAGGTAGCTATTAATGTAATTAGTGAGATAAATGGTGAGCGTTATGTTGACCATGATGTATTGAAATAAATAGTAGTTGTTTAAGAAGGCTGACTGTAATAGTCAGCTTTTTTGATTTGAAATTGATTGTTGGAGAACATGCCTATTTACTTAGAATTGAAGGCTGATTTTGCATTCTTAATGTATTGGAAAACTTTTTGATTTGAAATTTTATGGAATGTAAGGATCTGTGAAATTGTTTAAATATAAGCTCTCTATTAAATTACCTTCTCATTATCACTCCTTTTTATTTATATTTACCTGAGAGTAACCCTCCTCTTCTATCCATCATTTGTCATCTATCATTTGTAGTTAAAAGGTTCGTATATGAGAAACTAGCATTTTTTCCCTATTGAAAGATAGTGAATACTACACTTATTAACTCGGAATTAATAGTCTAAACTTTTAGAAAATCGATTAATAGGAGGAAAAAAATGAAGAAATCTATCTTAAAATTTAGTTTGGCTACTACTCTCGTATTTGGTGCATTAGGTGTTCATGGCTATGTTGTTAAACCTGTTGAAGCTGCTGATACACAGAGTCATTCACATCACTTCTATGACTATTTAATTACAAAGTTAGTAAATGAGCACAAAATCTATCGCAATATTGCTCATCTTGCAAAAGAGCCGAGAGTTGCGGGAACAGTTGAGGAAGATGAGGCTGTCGAATTTATCAAAAGAGAGTTTAGGAATTACGGTTATCGTGCAGATATTCAACCGTTTACCTATGTTGGGTATACACCCCCACATACGATTGAACTACAAGTCGATGGATATAATGAACAACTAAACCCTGACTACTTTACGTATTCTATTAGTGGGAATGTGAATGGGGACATCGTCTATGGCGGTCTAGGTAAACCAGAGGAATTAGGTGATGTTACAGGAAAAATTGTTTTAATCAAACGCGGAGAGTTAAGCTTCAGTGAGAAAGTGTTGAATGCAGGAGAGGCAGGGGCAGCGGGTGTAATTATTTATAATAATAGTGAGGGCTCTTTAAATGGAACTTTGGGAGCACATAATGATCAATTTGTTCCTGCGATTTCTTTGTCAAAAGCAGAGGGAGATGCGTTGCTTGCTAGTATAGAAGCCGGAGAGGTTACAGAAGCGACTATCAATATAGAAGGGGCAAGTACAGGAGAAAAAACATCTCATAATGTCATAGCGACGAAAAAACCAACCTCAAAATTAAGAGATACGAATGATATTATTGTGATCGGTGCTCACCATGATTCTGTAGCTGGTGCACCAGGGGCCAATGATGATGCTTCAGGAACAGCGATGACTCTTGAATTGGCAAGGGTACTTAAATTATTCCCAACTGATACAGAAATTCGTTTTATTACATTTGGTGCTGAAGAAGTAGGTTTACTTGGTTCTACACATTATGTAAATAGTTTACCTGAAGATGAGCGAAATAGAATTGTGGCGAATTTTAACTTAGACATGGTCGGGAGTAGAGATGCAGGTAATTTAGTTTTGGCCACAATTGATGGGGAGCCAAACCTTGTTACCGAGTTAGCTCAAGAGACTAGCTCGAGGTTAAATGGAGAAGCGACACCGATTAGAAGTGGCGGCAGCAGTGATCATGTGCCATTTGCCGAGGTAGGTATTCCAGCAGCTTTATTTATTCACAGCCCTTCAGAACCTTGGTACCATACACCAGATGATACGATTGATAAAATTAGTAAGGAAAAACTAAAGGATGTAGCTAGTATTGTTGGAACGGCGGTATATCAACAAGCGCAAATTGATCGGATGATCAAACCTAGAAAGCAACAAGAGAAAAAGGTAGAGCCACAAATGTTTCTTGAAGAGGATTTAAAATAGGTAAGGTTCAGTTCTGTAAAGGTGGGGGCGGATGCTTCCACCTTTTCTTGCTCATCAATTGCTTACTTTCTATCCATATGAAGAAAATATATGTTAAAATTTACTTCATTACAGAGACGGAAAGAAGGATGGGAATGAACAAGCTCGGTCTATTTTTATTTATGACAATATTAATGATGATATGGGGATTTAATGTTTCCGCTATTAAAATCCTTGTCTCATCTTTCCCACCGATTACGATTACTGCTATCAGGATTCTAGTTGCGGGATTTTTTGTTTTTCTTATGCTCGGAGTTATAGGGAAAGTTAGAAGACCAAATCGGAAGGAATTTCAATATATTATATATGGTGGTCTCTTTAATATTACGGCTCATCATTTTTTCCTAGCACATGGGTTAATGGAAACAACTGGTGCTAACGGAGGATTAATTTTAGGTTCGGGGCCAGTCTTGACGGCTATTCTCTCCGCCATTATCATTAAAACCATGCCTTCACGTATGCAGATTATAGGTTTTATCTTTGGCATTATTGGTGTTTCTTTTATCGTTGTAATCGGTAATGGAGGGTTATCTGGTTTTTCTTTTGGAGATATTTATATTTTCTTATCGATTTTATCCCAAGCGTTCAGCTTTATTCTTATCAGTAAGGCAGCGAAAACTATTGATAGTAGACTACTCACTGGATATATGCTGGTTTTTGGGGGCATAATTCTCGCCATCATAGGTTTGATTTCAGAGCCTTTGGCATTTACAAATTTATTAGATGCTCCAAGTTCTTTATGGATTTTATTCTTAGCATCTGCCATTTTAGCAACGGCTATTGGACAAATGGGCTACAATTATGCGATTAGTAAAATTGGTCCTGCTGAAGCCGCCATCTTTTTAAACTTAAATACATTCTTTGCTCTTGTCGGGTCGGCATTATTTTTAGGGGAGCAAATCACGGTTTATCATTGGGTTGGTCTTGTCTTTATCATTCCTGGTGTACTCCTTGGATCAGGTGCGATTGAATCATTATTAAGAAAAAGAAGAACAGAGAAGATGAAGCCAATAAAAGAAAAAAACGTGGCAAACAAATAGGGTTGTAAATGAATTTCCTCTTAAAAGGGGTGAAAAATCCGAACGATTATTCGAAGCTTTAGCAGCGTTTAAATAATCGTTCGGACTTTGTTTTTTAATATCCTTTTTTGTAATCCACTACATTCGTATCGAGAGCATCGCCATTCAAATATTTTTTTAGGTTAGGAATGAAGATGTTTTTAATGACTCTTTCGTTGTAATGTTCGGTTGAGCCAGATGTATGTGGGGTGATGATTAAGTTATTTAATCCCCATAATGGACTATCTTCAGGGAGCGGCTCTTTTTCAAAAACATCAATACCAGCACCTTTAATTTCTCCTTCTGAAAGAGCATGATAAAGTGCGTTTTCATCAGCAATTTCACCGCGTCCAATATTAATAAAAAAAGCTGTTTGTTTCATGCGTTTGAACTGTTCTTTACTGAACATATGGTATGTATCCTTCGTTAAAGGCAGGGTGACGACAATATAATCACATTTAGGTAGGATGTCGTCAAGTTCCAGTGAAGTATACATTTCATCTACGTAATCGACAGGTTTGCCTGAATGTCTAACACCAATGACATGCATATTAAACGCTTTGGCAATTCGAGCAGTTTCTTGTCCAATCATTCCAACACCAATTATACCGATGGTCTTTCCATGCATTTCGAGTTTGTTACCAGTTCCATCCCATACTTTTTCTTGTTGTTGTTTAACATAACGGTCGATACTTCTTGTTAAACCTAACATCAATGCAAAAATCGTCTCCGAAATTGGATAAGCATGTACCCCGTTTGCACTTGTTAGAAGGATGTTCTTCTTGTCAAAGTCTTCGAGTGGCAAATAATTCACACCAGCACTCCATGTTTGAATCCAACGAAGGTTAGCATTATTCGCATAGGTATCATGCATACGATGTTTCCAAGCAACAATCACTTCTGCATCCTTCATATGACTCTCCCAAACTTCGTTATCCTTCCCTATGATGTGTTCCCAATCAGGAGTGATTTCTGTAATGGCTGTTTTAAGTTCCTCGCTTAAGTTTTGTGTGATAATCATTTTTCTTTTAGACATAAGGTATCCTCCATCGGTAGAAATTTTTCAAGTCTACCCTTAATAATAGCAAAATCTTCAGGATACCGAAATAAAAGATATTGAATATTACTATTATTCGTCGTCTTTTATATATCTACCAGTTTCAGGCATTGCGATGTCATCAAACTCCCTTACAAGAGTAATAAGGCTTTGTTGGAGAGTTTGTTCAGCCATAGGAATACCATGTCCTGTGATGGCGATATGAGGATTAAGGTCAGAGAGTTTTCTGACAGATTCTTTTGCTAGTTGCCAATCAGTGGTTAAATACCTTGGGGGACCACTAATTTCTTGCTCCTGTGTCATCACTTTAAAAAGGGACTCTTGTTTAACGGTACAAAAGGCATCTCCAGCAATTAAGACACCATCGCTTTTGCGGTAAAGCGAGATATGACCTTCTGTATGTCCAGGAGTATGAATCCACTGCCAACCGGGCATTTCGTCAATATGACCGTCTCTTGGTAACGGTTTTACATGTTGTGAAATATTAATACCTTCATTAGGGAATAAATTCGAAAACTTAGCTAATAATCCACCATCAACTGTATTATCAGGTTCTGGATAATCTTTCCGACCAGTTAAATAAGGTAATTCCATCGAATGAGCATAAACAGGGACATTCCATACTTCTAATAGCTCATGAATCGCACCTACGTGATCAAAATGTCCATGTGTTAATATGATCGCAACAGGTTTCGCACCCTTTCCATATAATTCTTCTGCAGCTTCAATAATTTTTTGGGCTGATTTTGGCATACCAGCATCAACAAGGACCCATGCATCCTCTGCTGTTTTAACAAAACAAACATTAACGATTTGAATGTTTATATAATCAACACCTTCTGCAGAATTAACAATCATACCGCTCGTTGTTGAGGTGATAGGCATATAATGTTGCTCAGAATCATACTCTCTCATAAGATTTTATCTCCTTTACATGTCTTTATATGAGAGTATACCCTGCTTACATTCGATTAATCTTTAACATCAATAAAAAGGAATTTTTACAAACGATTCATACTGTGTTTAAATAATTTTTATACAATTGTAGAAAAGGGAGAGGATGGTTGAGCAATGATATTTGCCCACCGTGGATTAAGTGGTCGCTTTCCGGAGAATACAATGCTTGCTTTTGAAGCTGCAAGAAAAGCTGGTGTTCACGGAATCGAATTAGATGTCCAATTATCTAAAGATGGTGAACTTGTCATCATTCATGATGAGAAAATCAATCGGACAACAGATGGTACAGGGTTTATCAGGGATTTTAAATATAAAGATATTGTGCAATTTGATGCAGGGAGCTGGTTTAACACCGAATTTAACCATGCGAGAATCCCACGATTAGAAGAGGTTTTTCAATGGGCGAAAGAGGAGAATAATGAATTGGTTATAAATGTAGAATTGAAAAATGATGTCTTTCGTTACGATGGTATGGAGGAGAAGGTGTTAACTTTAATTGAGCAATATGGTTTAAGAGATCGAATCATTCTTTCATCTTTTAACCCTGAGAGTGTGAAGAGAATACGAACATTAGATAATGAAATAAATACAGGGTATTTAATTCTAGGTATACATGCTAATGCAATTAAGGTAGCTCAGAATATTGGAGCCGATGCTATTCATTGTCAAAAAGAATTTGTGCAATCCATACATGGTATACAGGCAATAGAAAACAAAATCCCATTACGTACTTATACAATTAATCGATGGTCCGATGCTCAATCACTACTCAACCAAGGCGTTGAGGTGGTTATGACCGATTTCTGTGATGAATTTGTATCCAACTATCAATAAATGGAATAGACAAAAAAGTGGCTGAATTGGCCACTTTTTTTTATTAACGTCGAATGGGGCGTTCTAAGGTTAATACCTCATCTTCAATACTAGCAAACTGTTCTTTTAGCATGGATTGAGTCTCTTGGATAGCTGCATTGTAAAAGTGAGGGGCGAGTGATTCTTTAAAAAAATCTAACACACGTTCAGCAGCGAATTCGGAAAGATCCTCGTCTTTTTCCTGAAGAAAAAACTGTTGGATTTCTTCAATCATTTGTTGTTGCTGTTCTTTTGTCAGTCGATAAAACATGTAATGGCCTCCATTTCTATACGACCATCATACACCATGAATGATTAAGATGCATGTTATGAATAACGAAAAACGGCAGTTATTATGGCTTCCACGATGATTTCACCAGGTTCAATGGGCGGAGAAGCAATAGATTGAAGAGCAATTTTCTGTGTGAAGGGCTGTATTTGTCTGCTGTCTTCGGTAATCTTTATCGGGGTAAGATCTACTGTTACATTTAAAACATTAGCTATAGATTGGGCTTTACTTATCGCATCCACTAATGCCTCATTTAATGCCTTATAATACCACTTCTGTTTCTCCGTTAATCCAAATTCAAGACTATTTATTTGATTGGCTCCGTGTTCCATTGCTAAAGCAATAATTGTACCTATTTGATTAAGTTGACTGACGGTAACGCGGACTTCATTTGTCACTTGATAGCCTGAAATCTGCGAAGAATCATCTTGTTGATGGTAGATGGGCTGTACATTAAAGTGAGTCGTTTGTATTTGCTTTTCATTGATACCGGCTTGTTTTAAAGCAGAAAGGAAAGATTCTGTGGCTTGTGTATTTTCCTTTTCAGCTATCTGTATTTCTTCATTTTCCGATATGACACCGATATGAATAGTGGCTATATCAGGTTGGACGGAAAGTCTTCCTAAACCATTCACATGTAATCTTCGTTCTTTGTTTCGCACTTCATTATATGAATAAGGGTACATGGTCATCACCTTTCAACTCTTTATCTTATTAAGTGTATGTCGTATCACATTTTTTAGAAATGATTGTATCGCTGTGATGCAAGATAAAGATTGGAAAAATTCAAAAATATATTGACCTTGTAGTAAGCTCCAATGTTATCTTCAAAATAAGAAGAAAAGGAGGAAGGAAATGTATATTAAACAAATCGCTTCTCAATATGATATTTCTAGTGAGACAATCCGTTACTATGAAAAAATCGGTTTAATTACTCCAGAAAGATCTGAAAATGGCTATCGATTATATACAGACAAAAATGAAAGAGAACTCAAATATATCATTGTGTTAAAACAATTAGGATTCTCTTTACAAGAAATCAGTGAACTGTTTATATTAGATCGGACTCAGCCGTCAGAGGATTGTAAAATAAAATCGGAGCAGTTAATAGGTGTAAAGGTTGATAGTGTTGAAGAGAAACTTCACTTTTTGACAGTTGCTTTGGAAGCTTTAAAAGAGATTCGTTTCATGATAAAGGAAGGAAACTTTAAAGAGAACCAAAGAAACTTAGATCAACTCATTCACCATGTATATGAACAGATGAAAATAGGTGGTGTGGAAAATGAGTAATCGCATTATTGTTAAATGGGAATATATTCTTTTACTATTATTAACAGTAGTAGCTTATATTACTTGGGAATTCTCAATACTAGCCTTTGTTATTTTTTTGTTTTTACCAGACGTCTTTATGTTTGGCTATCTCCTCAACAAAAAAGTAGGGGTGATTCTCTATAATATAGGCCATACATTTATTTTCCCCCTATTGATTTTAGGAATTTATTTTGTAATAAAGGAACCTATATTATTGATGGTATCTTTGATCTGGTCTGCTCACATTAGTATGGATAGAGCCTTAGGATACGGTCTTAAATATGAAGAAGGGTTTAAAGTAACACATATACAAAAAATATAGAAAACAAAGTACCGTAATTTAGGTAAGGTAGCGAACCATTTTTTTTATAAGGAAAAAGTGTTGGCAAGCAAAATGCTTCATAAATATCATTGCAATTATCAGAAATGTTGGCCAATCTGAAAGACGAAAAAAACCGGCTTGCCAGGTAAGTTAATAGGGCGATGAAGTAGAATGATGATTAAGGGTTTCCGCGATTAATAAGTGAAGGAATAGAGAAATCGAAGTAGGGTAAAAGGGAGAAATTGCGACTAATAGGTGAAGGAATAAAAAATGAGTAGGGCAAATGGTGAAATCGCGACTAATAGTTGGGAGAATAAAGAGATGAGTAGGGCAAAAGGAGAAATCGCGACTAATAGATGAAGGAATAAAGAGATGAGTAGGGCAAAAGGAGAAATCGCGACTAATAGATGGAGAACCAAAGAAATGAGTAGGGCAAAAGGAAGAATCGCAACTAATAAGTGAAGGAATAAAGAAATGAGTAGGGCAAATGGTGAGATCGCGACTAATAAGTGGAGGAATAGAGAAATGAGTAGGGCAAATGAAGGAATCACGACTAATAGTTGGAGGAATAGAGAAATGAGTAGGGCAAAAGGAGAAATCACGACTAATAGTTGGAGGAATAGAGAAATGAGTAGGGCAATAAGGGCTTACAAATGTGAGAAAGAATTAACGCTCTCGCATATTGATGCAAGCTAATTTCAACATTCTTTTTGTCTTTTTATAAGTTCCTTAGCATTCCCTTAGTGAAGGGACAAGTAAATAATCTATAAAGTGAACGGTGTAAAGATCAGATCACGAAAAACACGAATGATTCATTAAGTAGAACCATTCGCGTAAGATATCTTACTTATTTAGCTTAAAAGAGCTTTTTAACGATACAATTCGGTTGAAGACTGGTTTTTCAGGTGTACTATATTTAGAATCGACATTGAAGTAACCGTGACGGAAAAACTGGAATTTATCTTGTGGTTGAACATCTTTCAAGTTTGGTTCAATAAATCCTTGCACCACTTCAAGTGAATTTGGATTAATATAGTCTAAGAAATCTTTGTCTTCTGATGCTTCTTCTTTCATTTGCTCGTCTAATACTAAAGGTTCATATAGACGGAATTCAGCAGGGATGGCACTTTTTGCATCAACCCAGTGTAATGTACCTTTGACTTTACGACCTGTAAAACCTGTACCACTTTTCGTTTCAACATCATAAGTGCAGTGTAATTCAACAACATTACCATCTTCATCTTTAATCACATCATTACATTTGATGAAATAAGCATGCTTTAAGCGCACTTCATTTCCAGGGAAAAGACGGAAATATTTTTTTGGAGGATTTTCCATAAAGTCCTCTTGTTCTATATATATTTCACGAGAGAATGGAATTTGTCTTGTGCCCATTTCCTCGTTTTCAGGATTGTTTTCCGCTTCTAACCACTCGGATTCGCCTTCAGGGTAATTGGTGATTACAACTTTTAAAGGTTTCAAGATTCCCATTGTTCGTGGGGCACTGAGTTTTAAATCCTCGCGCACATAGTGCTCAAGCATCATTTCATCCACTGCACCACTACCTTTAGAGACACCAGTTTCTTGAACAAATTCACGAATGGCACTAGCAGTATACCCTTTGCGACGCAGACCCGATATCGTTGGCATTCTTGGGTCATCCCAGCCATCAACAATTCCTTCATCTACTAATTGCTTTAGTTTTCGCTTACTCATTACTGTATTTGTAATATTTAAGCGTCCGAATTCAATCTGTTGTGGTTGGTTTTCCATTTCACATTCCGCTACAACCCAATTATAAAGAGGACGTTGATCTTCGAATTCTGTCGTGCATAATGAGTGCGTTACACCTTCGATTGCATCTTCAAGCGGATGGGCAAAAGCGTACATAGGATAAATACACCATGTATCACCCGTATTGTGATGAGTCGCATGAGAGATACGGTAAATGACAGGGTCGCGTAAATTTAAGTTTGGTGATGACATATCTATCTTTGCACGCAAAACTTTTTGACCGTTTTCATATTCCCCGTTTTTCATTTTTTCGAATAGGTCTAGGTTTTCTTCAATTGAACGGTTACGATAAGGACTTTCTTTACCAGGCTCAGTTAAAGTCCCACGGTACTCACGAATTTCATCTTGGTTTAAATCATCGACATATGCTTTGCCTTTTTTAATTAAAAGCACTGCACGGTTATACATTTCATCAAAGTAATTAGATGCATAATGTAGCTCTTCCCAATCATACCCGAGCCATTTTACATCTTCTTTAATGGCATCGACATATTCTTGGTCTTCTTTTAGTGGGTTTGTATCGTCAAAGCGTAAGTTTGTTTGCCCGTTAAAATCGTCTGCTAAACCAAAGTTAATAATGATGGATTTGGCATGTCCAATATGAAGATAGCCATTTGGTTCAGGTGGGAAACGGGTTACAACAGTGTCGCGCTTTCCATTTTCTAAATCTTCTTTAATAATTGTACGAATAAAGTTTGATTGTTCCAATCCGATATCAGCCTTTCTACCTTGTTCTTTACCTTATTTTAATCTGAATAAGCCTATAAATAAAGTGCCTGTTGATTCTATCTATTATATACAAAAAAAGCGCGCTTAAAAAGTTTTTCTCCATATAAAAAAGGAGGGGATCATCTTTTTGTCATGAATATATATAAGGGTTGGACAATGAAGGGGAGAGTTATATGGTGAAAGACTGGCGAATCATTGCTTATGAAAAGAAGTATGCCCTCTCGACAGTTAGCTTTTGGAGGGAGAGTAAAGAAGCTGCTATTGGTCAAAAGGAAATACATAGTATGACAGGGCATATCTATTTTCTCAATCATATGTTAACAAAACAATTTCAAGTAGATTTAGCGGTGCTAAATGAAACGCCAATTGGCATGATTGCTTATAATGAAGGCGAGATTAATCAACTATATGTACATTTAGCTCATCAAGGATTGGGAATTGGTGGGGCATTATTAGAGCATGCGAAAGCTCGTTCATGCGGGCGTTTAAAATTATATACTTTCGAAGTAAACAAAAAAGCACAGCAGTTTTACGAAGGCAAAGAATTTAAAAAGATAGCCTTTAATAGTGATAACGAAGAAGGGCTACCTGCAATTGAATATGAGTGGATCCGATGTTTAAGTAGAGGGAGTGAGGGGTGAAATGCGCGTCATTTTAAGTGTGAGCATGATTGTAGTTGGAAGCTTTTTGTTATTTTTAACATCTGATCAATTAGGTAGAAACGGAAATGGAATTATGCACATTATTGCTTTAGGAATGTGTTTCTTGGCTATTATTGTAGTAAGAAAAAGGAGAGTTTCTTTAAAAACGACTATTTTGAAAGATAAGAAAGTCTTACTTGGTATCGTTTTTTCCTTACTAATGTTTATCATTGGAGCAGTTTTTCTCTTTCATAATACAAGATATTGGCACTTTTGGGGCATAGGATCAATGCTTGTTTTATCTATTAGTTTGGACAGAGTGGAGAGGTTATTACAAAATATATCTGAGCAATGAAGGTACTTTATTCAGTCGCTCTACAGGGTCAAAAGTCATTTTCATAAAAAAAAGGGGGAACATTTAATAGTCGTCAGACGTAATTTATATAACTTTACGAGAAAAGGAGACATTCGATGACCTTTGATATCCTTTTTTTATTATTTATTCAGTTTGTTTTACCTGTTGTTTTTTCTTTTTCATTATGGAAAGGAAAGGTTCATAGTAAGCTAGACTGGCTTTTACAGGCTACGATGACAAGTTTACTCATCCTTTGGCTGTTCTTTTCCTCTCCTTGGGATTTGTTTAGTTACTACTTACGATTTCTTATTTTGGTCTTTTTCATTGCTGCTGTATTTTTATCTTGGAAGAAAGTGAACAAACTACCGTTTAAGACAGAATTCAATTTATCGCAAAAAATATCAATGGTCATTTACGGGCTTCTTATTCTTGTTTTTGGTTATTATAATGTATCGACATTTAGTGGGTTCTCGACGAATATGAAGGCAGTACAGTTAGATTTCCCGCTGCATGATGGGGTTTATTATGTTGGGCAAGGTGGCAGTCATGTCCAAATCAATTATCATCATGATCATGAGAGTCAAGCCTATGCGGTAGATATCGTGAAATTAAATGCGCTAGGTAGTCGAGCAACTGGAATTTATCCCAATGAGTTGGATAAATACGAAATATTCGGTGATGAGCTAACAAGTCCGTGTACTGGAGAGGTTGTCCAAGCGGAGAATGATTTAGCAGATTTAGTCCCTCCCAATGCAGACCCTAAAAATGCAGCAGGTAATTCAGTTGTTATATCCTGTGAAGGTGTAGAGGTTTTACTAGCACATATGCAAGAAGGTAGTGTACGTGTGCAATCAGGTGACAGGGTAGAAGTAGGCGAGCCAATCGGTTTAGTTGGCAATTCAGGTAATACGTCAGAACCACATCTACATATTCATGCTGAAAAAGACGGAAAAGGCGTTCCGATTGAATTTGATGGCAGATTTTTAGTTAGAAATAGCATCGTTTGGTGATTGTCAATGAAGAAAGGCTATATGTCAATCGTTTGGTTCCCTTGGGTGATTAACAAAGTTATGGAGGTTTGCTGCCAGAAATTCAAGTGATAGCCAAACACATGAGTTTTGCCCAGCTAAGTAAGCTGAAAACTCCCAAGAAGGCCGAGCAATTTCGATTTGTGCTCAGCTAACTATGCTGAATACCCAAAGAAGCCCGTGCACCCTCGATTTCCCCAGCTATCTATTGTGATTACCCGCATGGTGTCTCTTCACTTATATATTGATAGTTAGCTATCATGCATTTACTACTTTAGAAATAAAAAAGTAAGTGAGTTTCACAAAATTGGTCTTGTTTGTCCTACCGAAATCTTTCAAAAAGAGAAGAACCAACTCCGTAATTGGAGTTGGTTCAAATTTATTAGGAGAAAATTCCTTTTATAGAATCGATTAAATTCTTAAAGAAGTCAGATACAGCTTGAAGAAAACCTTTATCACCAACTGCTTCTGAAATTTTTTCCTGTACACTATTGGCCAAATCCTCTAATTGGGATTTGACATTATCAAAGTTAATATTAAGTTCTCGCATTTTTTCAAAAAGGTCATAAAGGAGCTTGCGGTCTTCTTCGCTAAGCTGTATTTCTAGCTTTTGCATTTGTTCATCAACAATTTGTTGGATATCTTCCTTTGTTGCAGGGTTTTGCTCAGCTATTTCTTTTTTGATTTCAGTGAGCAGTTCGGTTACCTTCTCTTGGTCCATACCTTCTTTTTTTGCTAAATTTGTCGCAATACTTAGTTCTTCGTTAGCTACTTCTGTTCTTTCCTCATCTAACTTCTCGCCTTCACCTTGGTCATAGGCTTTGTATATTCCAACTAAAGCTGAGTGACCACTGACTTTTACCGGAGAAGCGATATCAACTATGGCTTCTTCTATACCAGCTGTAAGTAAGGCATTGGCATACATTTCATCAGTTACTTCAGTAATGTTTTCAGGTGTCATTTGGTTGATGATTACACCCTTACCTGTATCTGTGCGCGTAATCTTCGCGGAGGAATACATATTAGAGCGGGGATCACCTTTAATATAATGAACAATATCATCAGCAGTAATAATAATTTCTTCTACTTTACTGTTTTCTTTTACACCTAATAGCTTTTTGGTTTCCTCTTTCTGGCTTGAACTTAAAGCCTCACCATAGGCAACAATTGGTAATCCATATTTCTCATTAATACTTTCCTCAGAATCGGCTGACCCTGTTGAAGCAAAAACAGTGGTTTGTAATGAGAATAATAGGGTAATAGTTGTAATAATAGTTAAAACCCTCGATTTTTTCTTCATCGTATGACGCTCCTTTCACTAAGATTATAGACGTTTCAGGATAAAAAAGGTTTCATTTTAAAGAAATTGATGAGAGGTATGTATAGTATAAACTCGGCATACTCTAAAAAATATAATCCTATCAAAAACTAATTCCTATTCAACGTGCAAAAAAGGTAACAATGCAACGAATAATATAAATGTAAGTTAAAAATATTACATTCTTCAACATTTATGTATCAAAAATGATAGCTAAATGAAATTATTTGCAGTGATTATTTTGTTAGAATAACAGGATAGAAGCAGATAGGATAATGGTTCTATCCTAAATTGCAAAGAGAGGGAACAATCATGAGTATAGAAAATCAATTAATTAATAAACAATTCCATGACACATTTACAATTAATCATGAACATACACATCCCGTTGAAGTATTAGGGAATGCTTATATGCAAGAGAATTTAAAAGAATCGCCAGACCTGACAATGATTCGGTTTGCACAAGGTGAAGTATATTTTCATCATAAAGATTATGAAGCGGCCATCTTTAAATGGGAAAATATAGATAATGAGTTTCAACCATGGGCACGGAAAAATGTCGCAGATGCCTATTTTGAATTAGACCTATTAGGTACTGCAGAGGAAATTTATTTATCAATTGATACAGATTCAGATGTATTGAAGATAGAAGTACTCCTCCAATTATTCTCTCTATACATACAACAGGGAAAATTAGAGAAGGCAGTAGATGCAATTAAAAAAGCAGTCTTCTTAAATCCGGATTATCCAGATGTAACAAGAATCGCACGCGTCTTTTTTGAAGACCATCAAGATTGGCAAAATGCAGTGGAATTAGCTGTAAATGAAGCCATGAGAACGCAAGAAATTAGCTGGTTCCACACATTAAAGGGATATGTTATAGAAGGGAAAACGAAAAAAACGGCTCCCAAGTATTTTATTGAGGCGTTAACGATTCTTTATCAAAATGATGTTCGCCAGTTCGAAGCTGTATCTGTCGCATTTTGGCAAAGCTATAAAGGGGAAGAATACTATTTTAATTGGTTAGATGAATTTAACCAACTTATGCAAAAGTTAGATACACAAAGCGGGTATCATTGGAACGAATTATCGGTTATTTATCATGATACTTATTTCGAATTAATAAATGGCGAAAAACAAATAAAAGAGATTTCTAAAATCGTTCCACCTCATTTGCAAAACTGGTTGAGAATCTCTTCAGATACTTACCGCCTTATTGCATCGGCTTCAGTTCTTGCATGGAGTGATCTATTTACTAAGAGTTTTGATGCTGAAGTGATGAATGATGCGGAAAGAATGATAGAAGAAGCAGCGCCAGTGGAGCATACACTTGAAGAGAATTATCAATTATTCCAATCCATCATGGAGTGGGCAAGGAAACACGATGTATTAATGGGTGCAAGATTTGAATGGATGGTAAAAGAACTACTTGATTTAGAAACAAATCATGTCATCATTGCGGGGATGTCTGGGAGTGGAAAGACTGAGTTTGTCCAAGAATTACTTGGAGATTATGTGAAAGCAGAGAATACAACGGCAACTGTGATGTATAAGCATGCTGATTATAAAGAACTCACTTCTATTTCTGATACTGCTATTATCCCGCTTGACTCTATGGATGATTTAAGAACAGGAGAAAAACGATCGGACCAAGTATTGGTCGATTATAAACATTCTCTACCTTTCCTATCGCAACAAAGAATGGCGGTTATGGATACACCAGGCCTTTCTAGCAGTAACAAGTTTAGAAATGATGTATTTCAATATTTGCATTTTGCCGATAGCCTGTTATTTATCTTAAATGCAGAGTATCCGTTAACAGATAGAGAATTAGATGTTGCCGTAAAAATTAGAGAGCAATCACCTAGTCTACCGGTGCATTTTATTTTAAATCATATGGATGCAGCTAGTAGTGAGGAAGAAGCCATGCAGTGGATGGATGAAACTGCTGATAGAGTTTCTACCTATTTTCCAAGAGCAACAATCTTTGCTTACTCACCGCAATATGATCCAACAGAACAGTTGAAAGATTTTGCAGTATTTTTAGCTGGATTGAATGAAGGACGTCATTTAATGCAAGAGCGGACAGAGAAGATGCTGCATTATATTCAAAAATCGATTAAGTTTCTTCTTGATAAACGAATAGAAAAAGAAAATGCGCTAATTGATGATATGAACTGGCATGAAGAAATGTTAACAAAGTTGAATGGTGCTATTCATCAATTAGAAGATATGGAAGAAGAAAAAGTGAAAAATATCAGTCACTCTTATCGTGATATTAAAAAGACGATGGAAGATAAGCTAGCCGCAGCTATTCCAGATATTTTACGTGAGTGTAGCCAATTGATTCGAGAAGATAGTGACTTTAGTAAGCTTCATATCGAGTTGAATAATGAAATGAATGAACGAGTCCAACAGTATATATCCGAAAAGGTATTACCGGAATATAGGGAATCCATTCAAGCTTGGATTATGGAAAGTGAGCAAGAATTTTTGACAGGCCAGGCTTTCTTAGTAGAGATGGCGGATAGCTTCAATGAATTATACGGCTTTGAAAAATTACAATTAAACTGTGATTTCCGTATTCTCGAAGATTGGAAGCGCGATGCTGACCGCCTGACTCACGGTACTGTAAGGTTAGATAAAGCGAATATTATGCTACGTCATACACCAACGCAAATGCTATTGAAAAGCGCAGGGAAGATCTTTGGACTCATCCCACAAAATAAAACAATGCTTTACAATAAGTATAAACAATTTGTTGACAATGAGGACTATCGTGAAGTAGCAAGTCAAATTACAGACAACTTTATCCAGCAATTTGAACTTTTTGAGAAAGCGTTGGATCGTGATATTCAAATGTTTTTCCAATCACCATTTGCGGTATTAGAAGAAACAGTAAAAGAATCTCATATGACAATTGCAAATGATAACAAAGAACTAGAGATAATGAGAAGTAATCCAGAAGTCTACCATGATCCATTAAAATTATTTGAGTTAAAATGGAAGCAATATGAATGGATGACGGAGAAGTCTCAAACACCAAAGCAATATATTTAATCAATATAGCTGATAAAATACCCGTATGAATGAACTGAAGCACCGTAGACTATGTCTACGGTGTTTTTAGATAAGTTTCCTAAGGTCAGTAAAAGACAAAAGTGCTGAAGTAAGGAATGGAGTAATAGTTGCAATAGGAAAATATCGATTAAAGATTGTTTAGAAGTAGTGCTTAAATTATTTTCAACTAGCTGTTGTTAAGAAAAAGCATATCATTGGCATTTGAAGAAAAATGAGTGGTATTTTCACTGATTTTCTTTACAAAAACAAGAATTTTTCGCATTGGTATCTACTAACAAATTGTTCATTTCATCACATTTATGTCCTTTCTAAAAATACATTTGTTCTCACTGAGTAGAAAAAGTTCTTGATTATTTCTCATTCAGTAGTAGAATGAAGATATAAAATAGAGAATAAATTGGGAGATGTCTTGATGAAAGTTGTTAAATTTGGCGGTTCATCGCTTGCCGATGCTAAGCATATAAAGCGTGTGTTTGATATTGTGCATTCTGACAATGAAAGAAGAATAATTGTGGTGTCGGCTCCGGGTAAAAGACATGAGAATGATACAAAGGTTACTGATTTACTTATTTCATGTGGTTTGCATGCAATCAATAATGAAGATCCGAGTCCTTATATTGAGCAAGTGGTCGCTCGGTATAAAGAAATTGCTGACGACCTTATACTACCGCCAACCATCATTGAGACGATTCAAAATGATTTATTAGTGAGGCTGGCTGGAGATAAAAACAACCCTGAACAATACTTAGATTGTATAAAAGCAAGTGGAGAAGATAACCATGCTAAATTGGTTGCATGCTATTTCCAAGAACAAGGCGTGAAAGCTAAGTATATGAATCCTAGAGAAGCAGGGCTAATTGTTTCAAATGAGCATGGCAATGCGCAAGTGTTACCTAAATCTTATGAAAAGCTTAGACGTCTACGTGAGTCTTGTGAACTGATTATTTTTCCAGGGTTTTTTGGTTATGGCCAAAACGGAGGGATATTTACTTTTTCTCGTAGTGGTTCTGATGTCACCGGGTCGATTTTAGCATATGCGGTAAAGGCAGATGTATATGAAAATTTCACCGATGTGGATGCAGTCTTTTCAGTAAATCCAACTTTCGTTGAACAGCCAAAAGAAATTAAAGAATTAACTTATCGAGAAATGCGCGAATTATCGTATGCAGGTTTTACTGTTTTACATGAAGAGGCGCTTATACCTGCCATTCAAGCAGGAATCCCTGTGCAAATCAAAAATACGAATAATCCAAGGGCAAGGGGCACGACGATTTTACGGACAAGAGAAAATCAAAATGGGCCAGTTGTCGGTATTGCGAGTGCTACTGGTTTTTGTAGTATTTATGTCAGTAAATATTTATTAAATCGTGAAATCGGATTTGGTCGAAAATTATATGCCATTTTAGAAGAGTTCGGGATTAGTTATGAACATACACCATCTGGTATAGACGATGTGACTGTGATTATTAAAGAGAATCAACTACAAGAAGATGAAGAAGAAGTTTTACTTAAACGTTTAGAAAGTGAATTAGTAGCCGATGAAGTACATATTCAACATAGTTTGGCGTTGATTATGGTTGTTGGCGAAGGTATGCGTCATAACATTGGCACGATGGCTCGGGCTGCGAATGCTTTAGCCAAAGCGGATGTTAATATTGAAATGATTAACCAAGGATCTTCAGAGGTAAGTATGATGTTTGCGGTTAAAGAAGTAGATGAGAAGAAAGCTGTTCAGGCATTGTATGAAGAATTTTTTGCAGAGGTCGCATTACCAATTGGATAAAGCTATGTTAGGGGTCTGTAGGGAAACCTGCATATACACTGGTAGAAAAGTGTATATGCAGGTTCTTTGTGTTATCTATACCTAAGTTACTGAATGTGAATGAATACTGCGAGTAGTTTCTGTTAAAGTTTTTAATTGTTTAACATATACCCCGTTTTCCAATTTTCTAAAAATATATTTACTTAGCTGGTACAAAGGACTAATATATTCTTTAAACAGTAGTAAAAAACACGCATCATTATACTAATTCATAAGCATATAGTATCTCAGGGCAACAACCTAGGTGATGAAAATAATAAGGGGGGCAAGTGATATGAGCACAGAAATGTTTATTCAATCTAAAAGTCAAATGTTGGCCACTTTATTAGAGCTTGTATCCATTGATAGTGTTAGCCTTTCACCAGGAGAGAAATACTTTCCTTTAAGAGTGGAACAAGTATTAAAATCTTTACCTTATTACCAAAAATATCCCGGGTATGTAGTGAATCATCCGACTTCAGATGGTCGTTCTATATTAACGGCTCTATATAAAAATAACTTAGCAGAAAAAACGGTAGTGATGATTAGTCATTTTGACGTAGTAGATATTGAAGACTATGGTGACCTGCAGCATCTCGCTTTTAATCCTGTTGAATTGACGAGAGAGCTGCATAATCGTCTTGATACCTTACCGGAAGATGCAAAAGAAGATTTAATTAGTGGAGATTGGTTGTTTGGTAGAGGTATGATGGATATGAAATGCGGATTAGTTCAACATATGTCTTTGTTAGAAAAAGCGGCGAATGAAGACTGGAACATCAATTTGTTATTAGTAGCTGTCCCAGACGAGGAAGTGAATTCAGTTGGTATGAGAGAAGTGATTCCAAGATTAGTTTCTCTTGGAGAAGAACATTGCCTCAATTATACATTATATTTAAATTCCGAGCCGATGTTTTCTCAAGTTCCCCAAGATAATAATCATTATTTTTATACAGGAACGATAGGCAAAATTATGCCGGGAGCATTGTGTTTTGGGAAAGAATCTCATGTCGGTGAGCCGTTTTCTGGGATGAATGCTTGTTGGATGTCATCTATTTTAACGAATGAAGTTGAGTGGAATGAAGAGCTTTCAGAACAGGTAAATGGTGTGATGTCTCCTCCACCGACATTGCTTTGGCAAAGAGATTTGAAAAAAGGCTATACGACACAAATTCCTCATCGTTCAGCAAGTCTTTATAATGTGTTATTAATGAAAAGAAATCCTGTTGATGTCATGCATGAAATGAAGGAAGTGGCTATAAAGGCCGCTGATAAAATGGAAGCATTTATAAGAGATAAATATCGATTAAATGGTTTGGATGAGTCACAGTTATCACATATTCACGTTTATTTGTATGAGGAAATCAGGGCTTACGCAGTCAAGAAAACAAGTGCAGAGTATATAGATATACTAGAGCAATCGATTGCCAAAGAGACCGAGGGCGATATTCGTGATCAAACGATACAAATTGTCGACCAATTGGCAATGCTGTGTCAAGAATTAGGTCCGATGATTATTTTATTTTATGCCCCACCGTATTATCCTGCTGTTAATTCTAGTGAGAATGAGTGTATTGCTGAATTATCTTCTTCTTTAATAGATTTTGCTGACACAAAATATCAAGAGCGTATTCACCCAGTCAATTATTTCAATGGGATATCTGATTTGAGTTATGCGGGCCTACATGCTGATTTAAAGGATATGGATATTTATAACGATAATTTGCCAGGAGGAGAGAAATTGTATTCAATCCCATTTAAGGAAATGGCAAAGATAACTGCCCCTGTAATTAATGTTGGACCAATGGGAAGGGATGCACATCAAAAAACAGAGCGTCTGCAAATTCCTTTTGCTTTCGAAACTTTACCAAAACTATTAGCCCATTTAATAAAAATACATGAACAGCAAAAAAATGATTGACAGCTGAGGTATGATTGCATATGATAGAGGTATCAAATGAATAGCATCTCCAAAGGGGAGTAGCTTTTACAGCAAAGTCGTCAATTCGGAGTATCATGCTCTCGGCTTTGTTGGCAACAATTCTGATCGTTGTTAGCAAGACCTTTACCAAATTCGGTGAAGGTCTTTTATGTTTTAAACCTTTACCGAATATCGGTAAAGGTTTTTTGTTTTTAAGTGAAATAAACAGGGAAGGTTAAGCAAATGCTAATACTGTTTTTCTTACTTGAAGATGATATTCGCAGGGGATGTTACATAAATGAAGGAGGAAATTCATTTGGAAGCAGCATTATTATTAGAGTATGGTTGGGTGCTTTTAGTTCTTATCGTATTAGAAGGATTATTAGCAGCGGATAACGCACTTGTTCTAGCCATTATGGTCAAACACTTACCTGAAAAGGAAAGAAAGAAAGCATTATTTTATGGTTTAGCTGGAGCGTTTGTATTTAGGTTTGCTTCATTATTCGCTATTTCATTTCTTGTTGATGTATGGCAAATTCAAGCATTAGGTGCAATTTATTTAATCTTTATCGCAGCGAATCATATATTCCGGAAGTTTCTGGTCAAAAAGCATGACGTGCCTGATCCTTCAGCCAAGCCGAAAAAGAAATCAGGTTTTTGGATGACGGTTCTTAAAGTTGAGTTAGCTGATATTGCCTTTGCAATAGACTCAATCTTGGCAGCAATTGCTTTAGCGATGGCATTACCACCAACTGGTATTGGTACAATTGGAAGTATGGATACAGGACAATTCCTCGTTGTATTTGCAGGTGGTATGATTGGGCTAATTATTATGAGGTTTGCAGCTAATATCTTTGTAGACTTACTTCATAAACGTCCTGGGTTAGAAATTACTGCCTTTTTGATCGTCGGTTGGGTAGGTGTAAAGTTAGCAGTTACGACTCTTGCACACCCTGCACTGGCTGTATTACCGGAGGGGTTCTCTCATTCAACCGCTTGGAAAGCAACGTTCTACATCGTTCTTATTCTTATCGCAGTAGGCGGTTGGTTCTTATCTAAAGAAAAAATTGATGAAGATGGAGCTGGAGACGACGACCGTTTAGATCAGGCATTAAAGGAAGAAAAAGAACAATTGTAAAATTTTGATTGGAGTTATTAAAAAAGCGTTCACCTCTTTAAAAGGTTGAACGCTTTTTCATATCATTAGATAAATCTAAATTACTTTTATACAACTGCTTATATAAAAAGTAAATAATAGGCATCCCGATAATTAAAACAGCAAATTCGCCAATGGCAGTTGTGAGCCATGTGAATAAGAATGGAAGGCCAATAGCAATTTTTAATTGTAAGGCAATAATCCACATCATTACAGTAAAGACGATGGTGTTTACTAACATCCGTAACCAAATATTTTTAACAAATTTAAAAAGTACTAAGCTAATTAGTAAACAGATAATGGAATGGGCGACCCCAAATGTTAAATCAAATGGCTTCATTGGTGAAAATAATAGGTTCGTTAAGAAAACACCAAGGACAATGCCGTAAATAAATTTACGATTTAAAACAATGAGATGATTAAATATCTCAGCAAAACGAAACTGAATAGCTGAAAAAGCAATTGGCTGTAATACCATTGATATGGCAATATACATAGCAGCCAAAAGACCATTAGCTACAATCATTCTAATATTCATTTGATTACACTCCTAGTTTTTTATCGTGGGATGGTTTCGAACCACGTCAACAATAGGTTATAATATCAGGTTTTAGGAGTGTTTGTAAATGGTATTTTTTAAAAGAATTATAAAGCTGCTAGAACTTTCACTGTAAAATCCTCATCAACTTTTCTTAATTCCCTTATTAAACTGCGTGTATTGGTTGTATCTACATCAGCATGCCTTAGAGAGAAATACCTTTATAAAACAAAATACTTCCGTGTGTAGTCCGTGAATTGAGATTTCATCTATATCTTTACGTTTTTCAAGTGTTACTTCAAATAAGTTCTTTAAAAATATCCATAGTATGTTTATCCATCTTGAGTTTTTAGTCTAGTTGACTTCACTTCATCTTCTATCGGATACTTAACAACCAGCTTGGCTCTGTCATATTACTCTTTTAGTACTAAAATCTGAATGCGTTTTTCTGTATTGGATGCACTAACAAGAAGTGATGTCAACTTCAATTATGGTGATCAATATTTTAAGTATGAGTAATAACCTTATTAAAAGGATACTTTCTATACCTCAAGAACATACTATTGGTGTATAACTCCTTCCAAGTAGATCTCCTCTAAGTGGGAGGTTTACTTTTTTATAAATATTTTTCTTATAAAAGGGGAAAATATTTACGACTAAAGAGTCAATAATTTAAAAGGAGTTGAAAGTTATGGCAAAAAGGTTTTTATTCATTCTTTCAAGTATCTTATTGTCTTTCTCGTTAGCAGCATGTGGAGCGAATGATGATCAAGATCAGAATCCACCTCCAGAAACCAATAATGGTGTAGAAAATGATAATAATGGTGATGAGAACATACCTGGAGTAGATGAAGATGATACTATGTTTAAAGATGATGAAAAAGATAGTGATCCCGATCCAGAAGATGCGGTGGAAGACCCGGAAGATATGAATGATAATGATAATCGAGATGAATAAACCTAAAGCCCTTCTCAATCGAGATGGGCTCTTTAACTAAAGAAACTCTGGTTAGTAAAAGACCTTCTTTTACAATTTGGGTGTTTATTATCAATAATTGGTTATAACACCAGTCTTTTCTTATCCAATTAAAATGGATAAATCTACTTCTAGAACTAAAGTTGGATGTTCTTATGCAAGAAAATGATTCTTTCTATTTCTTCAAAACCATTTTTCTTATAAAATTCTTCGGCAGGTATACCTCTATCTGTGAGAAGTGTAATGTTACTTATATTACTGTTATGAAGCTCTTTTATTAAATGATTTAACAGCGCTTTTCCAATACCATTATTTTGACTTTGTGTTTTTACACACATTTCATTAATAAAAAACTCATCTCCGCTCCACCATACTCTTTTTACACCAAGAATAAAGCCGATAATTTCGTCGTTTTCTACTGCTAAAACGCCTAAAAATCCAGGTGTCTGATAAAAACTCAGTAAATATTTTTTAGCCTTTGTAAATGTCCATTCATCATTCCATGGCTCATCATTGAATACTTCAATAAATGTTTCCGAGCATTTAGTTAAATCATTCATTTCTAATAGTTTAAATTCCAAGGTAAATTCTCCTTATCGCTAAATGTATTATTAAACCAGCCAAACCGGTTATTTATGGATTATTCTACCACAGAAAATTTGCTTATTTGGCTTTCATAGTTAATTTTCTATGTCTGGGACCTTAGCTAAAGAGGGGAGATTACATCAATAAATAAGAAAATGTAATATAAAAGGGTATTTATGTCAATATGTTTTTGATATACCAGATATTTGATGGGTCTAAGAAAATTCTCCTATATGAATACAGCTCAATATTGTTTGAATATGTTATAAAACAGTATTTAATAAGGTTTGTTTAATTGTTAAAATTTTGTGAAGGTTTTATGACATAATTATATAAAGATAGCATTTTGGTTCAAAAGTCTTGACATTTCTTCTGTTTCATATTAATCTGAATTTAAAGAAAACTCAAAAGGATTTTGTATGGACAATTAATTTTGTCAGAAAATCTTACAAAACTGTTTTCTTCTAAAAAGATATGTACTTTATTTTCAGAAAATAAAGTCATTTAAATAAGGAGAGAAATATTTATGAGAAAGAAAAAGTTATCATACATCGAATTAGTTCGTCGTAATAAAGAAGAGTTATTAAAAAATCCAGATCAGCTTGAAGTCATCGAAAAACGTTTAGAAAAAAGGCATGAAAAAGCGAAATAAAGCTTTTATATAGAAGGGGACCAGGATAATTATTCTGGTCTTTTTACTTGTAGTGAATGGGCGACCTTGTTTTATTGTTTAATTTAATATCTAGTTCTATCTCAACAGTATGGCTGGATGGATTTTGCCCATTTTTTACTATACCACCAAAGCCCATAAAAAAATATCTAGTGGTTTATGAGGCGAATCGCAATGACTTTAGAATAATAATTAGTTACCCTGCTAATGGTTGTTTCTAAAAACAAGGAATAGAAGTGATTAAAATAAAAGCCGCTCAAGTAAAGTGAGCGGCTAAATTAACGTATTTATTTATTTTTATAATAGTCGAAGAAAGCTTGAAAAATCTCTAATCCTTGGAAAAATAAAAGTGTAGTTGCAGTTATTGAAAACATACTAATCATAATCATACGAACAATCATTATCATATCCTCCTTAAATTTGTGTTATATTCTTACAAATTTAAGGAATAATTAGAGATAATTAGATTGGAAGAAAATCGGCTGCTTATGTCTACTGTTTTGCATAGAAACATAAGCGAGTTGGCAGATGCCAAGTAAGAGTAAGCTGATGAGTATCAGTGAAACATGCTCGAAAACAAGAGGATGTTTTTTGAGCTCATCTTTTAATGGAGAGGTATCACTTAAATGGGAGTCGTTAAAGACTGCATGCTGATGGTCTCCCCAAGTGCTCAAACTTGAATGATCGCTAGGATAGTGGACAACTAAAAATGCACAGAACATGATAAGTAATCCAAAAGAGTATATCTTTTTGCCAGTCATCCGTACCCCACCTTTCTTTCAAGTTACTATTCATTATACCCACTTTAGCTGATTTGTAAAATAAAAGATTAAGAGAAATCATCCATTTGATTCTTCCACTTTCAATATAATTTATTAATCAAATTCGAAAAGATGACTAAAAGTAAATAGTTAAACGTATCATTTTTTATTCTTATAATTGCTCTAAAAAACAAGTGGTATTTATAGTATAACCATCAACATCAACAAGGGATTTTACAGGATATAACGATGGGGAAAGTTTTTGACATTTCAAATAATAAGGAGTATAACTAGTTTTATATTTTTATAAAGAGGTGTCATAATGGAATGTTATCAAAAAAATATTAATGGTCGAAGTATACAAATAGCTGATTACCCAGGTGAGAAAGGGACGATAATTGCTGTCCATGGGTTAACGGGTAATTATATGCAAATGCACTATTATGCAGAAAGTTTAAAAGATTATCGTATTGTAAGTATTGATGTCAGAGGTAGAGGGCAAAGTGCGGATGCAGATGAGGATACGAGCATATGGAAGCATGCTTTAGATGTTGAAGCATTGATTAAAGAGTTAAATATTGATCAACCAATTTTGATGGGGTATAGTATGGGCGCTTTTATCTGTTCTATTGTGGCCAGTAGACTTCAATCTGAAGTTCGAGGATTAATCTTGCTAGATGGTGCAGCGACATGTACACCACATCAAAAGAAGATTGTTGAACCCTCTCTTGCCCGATTGAGCAAAGCGTATGAAAGTGAACAAGCATACTTAGATGAGATTAAACAAATTTATCAAAACTTAGGTGTGCCTTGGGATGAGCATATGCAAAACGTTGGCTTATATGAGATTCATCAAATCGGTCAAAAGTGGAGAAATCATGCAAGTGAAGGAAAGATTAAAACCGATTTTGACAGTTTCTATACATTTGATCCTAAAGAAATATTTAAAGAAGTGAATTGCCCAGTCTTTCTTGTTCATGCAGAGGGTGGAATTGGTGCAATGGACCCGTTATTTCATGCAGAAGATTATATTGATACAATGGTATATGCTAAGCAAATAGAGAAAATAACGACGCCATGCAATCACTATACATTAGTGTTTACTTCAAGACCAGAAATTTACAATAGCATAAAAGCTTTTTTAAGAAATATTGATGCGACTAGTTGAAATTTTTCAAAAGTGGTGTAAAATAAAAACAAACAGAATGAAAGCCTATTCATTAGCCGTTAGAAAACGAACTTTTTTAATTAAGCTATTGGACATACTGGCTACTTTAAACTCTTCAGACTCTTACCCTTTTTGTAGGCGTCTCGTTTAAAGTAGCCTTTTTGCGTATAAATAAACATTTATAAAAAGGTGGGATATTAATATGAGTAGTAAGGGATTGGACTATTTTAAAAAAGTATATGATCAAGTTCCTGGATGGGTACAACAGATGCATGATTATAGTCCAAACATGCTCGATCAGTATACAAGTCTCCGTGGGGACATTATGAAACCGGGGGCTTTGTCTGTAAAAGAAAAAGATATATTACTTGTCGGTATGAATGCGGCGAGATTATATGAAAGGAGTATGGTCTACCATACGAAGGGTGCTATAGATGGTGGAGCTTCGTTACCGGAATTAGCAGAATATTTATTAGTTAGTTATTTATATAATGGACAACAAGCTCTTCTAACTGGTTTAAAGTCCATGCAATATGCTTGTGAGTTAGTCGGTGACGAGACATTAGACCGAATAAATATAGATACTGTTGAAGAAATATTGTGTCAATATATACAAATGATCGGTAGTGAGAATGCTGCGTTTATTGAGAACGTGCTACAAACGAAAAAAGATGGCGGAGATATGGAAGAGGTCATTCTCCGAGATGGTCATGTTTCTCGTAAGAACAAGCTTTTATTAATGAGCGGTATTTATATTACTGTTCTCAATGGTAAGATAGCGGGAACGTGGATGGAAAAAGCGAGACGAAGTGGGGCAGAAGAGCCCGAGTTAGCTGAAACAGGTGCCATTTGTTTATTGACAGCCGGTATTCCAGCTTGGTTCGAAGCAAGCGACTCTTTAAGAATGGGGCATGAGCAATGAAAATTTTTTCTACGGCAAAAGAAGCAATTGAAAAATTGGAAAGCAATCAAACAATCATGGTTGGCGGCTTTGGCTTGATTGGTGCACCGCTGTCATTAATTGATGAACTTACACAAAAAGACGTCTCAGGATTAACAATCATTTCTAACAATCTCGGTGAAAAGGGAAAAGGCTTAGGTATACTCGTTAATCAAAAGAAAGTAAAAAAAGGAATTGGCTCTTATTTTACGAGTAATCGAGATGTGGGAGATGCCTATCAAAGAGGTGAGTTAGAGCTAGAGCTTCTTCCACAAGGAACTTTGGCAGAATCGATTCGTGCAGGTGGTGCAGGTATTGGTGGCTATTACACGAAAACCGGTGTAGGCACTGAACTTTCCGTAGGAAAAGAAGAAAAAGAGATCAATGGTGTGAAATATATTTTTGAACCCGCATTAAAAGCAAATGTAGCATTAGTTCGTGCGTGGAAAGCTGATACATTAGGGAATCTTGTTTATTACAAAACAGCTAGGAACTTTAATCCGATGATGGCGACAGCTGCTGATTATGTGATTGCCGAAGTGGACGAAATTGTGCAACCTGGTGAACTATCTCCAGAAGAAATCATTACACCCCATCTATTTGTAAATGGGATCGTGAAAGCAACGAAGATTTTAACGAAAGATGGGGTGAAGAGTGTTGGATAAAAATGAAATGCAAAATTTAATTGCTAAACGTGCTGCTCAAGAACTAAAAAGTGGCTCAGTTGTCAATTTGGGGATTGGTATTCCGACTCTTGTTGCCAATCATATTGCAGATGGTGATATATTTTTCCATACAGAAAATGGCTTATTAGGGGTAACGGATGTTAACGAGGCTGATATTGATCCAAATATAGTGAATGCTGGTAAGTTACCTGTAGGTGAAGCAATTGGAGCTTCATATTTTAATAGTGCGGAGTCCTTTGCTATGATTCGAGGACAACATGTAGATGTGGCGATATTAGGTGTATTACAGGTAGATGCCAAAGGGTTAATTGCCAATTGGGCAGTTCCAAGAAAAAATATTATGGGTGTTGGGGGTGCAATGGATTTACTTACAGGGGCAAAGAAAATTATTGTGACCATGTCTCATACATCCAAAGATGGTACGAGCAAAATTTTAAAAGAATGTACTTATCCAATAACATCCACAAGAAGTGTCAATTTAATTATTACCGAGCTCGCTGTTTTTGAGGTGAGAAATGGAGAATTATACTGTATAGAAATAATGCCAAATAGCACTATTGAAGAAATAAGAGAAAAGACGGAAGCTCCTTTTAATGAAGATTGCCATAATAACGGGGGGCAAACGCGATGAAAGATGTAGTGATTGTAGAAGCGAAGAGGACAGCGATTGGGAAACTAGGTGGTAGTTTAGGTAATGAAACGGTCGATTTCTTAGCTAGCCATGTACTTAAAGGGTTAATGGAAGAGATGAAGGTACCTAAAAATGAAATCGATGAAATTATTATCGGACAAGCAAAACAAAGTGCAGATGCCTCTAATTTAGCCAGGCTAGCTACATTAAGAGCAGGTTTTCCTGAAAGTATACCAAGTTATACTTTACATCGCCAATGTGGCTCAGGAGTACAATCCGTTCACTCAGCTGCCCAACAAATCATGAGTGGATTCGCCGATGTTGTTATTGCAGGTGGAGCGGAATCTATGAGCACAGCACCATATTATATGCGGAATATTCGCTTCGGCCTTAAGTCAGGAAATGGGCTTTTACTTGATCCTAATACGGAAAGTCAGCCTGGTTCACAACCTGTGGAAGAATATGGGCAATTAACGATGGGGATGACCGCTGAAAACTTAGCAGAAAAGTATCGAATTTCAAGAATGGAACAAGATGAATTTGCGCTAAGAAGCCAAGAAAATGCAAGATCAGCTATTACTGCTGGCTTTTTTGAAAAGGAGATTCTTCCTTACACTGTGAATGAAAGAAAAAAATCGTCAACTTTTATGGTGGATGAGCACCCCCGTGTAACGACAATAGAAAAACTCTCACAGCTGAAGCCAGTATTCAAACAAGGAGGGACAGTCACTGCAGGTAATAGCAGTGGTAGAAATGACGGTGCAGCTGCATTACTCTTGATGTCAAGGGAGAAAGCAGATGAGTTCTCAATTCAACCGAAAGTGAAAATCATTGCTCAAGCAGCTGCTGGTGTTGACCCTAGATATATGGGGATAGGCCCTGTACCTGCCACACAAAAGGCGTTAAAACAAGTTCAATTAACAATAGAGGATATGGATATTATTGAGTTAAATGAAGCTTTTTCAGCTCAAGCTCTAGCTGTTATAAAAGAGCTTGGATTATCCATAGAAAAAGTAAACCCGAACGGAGGGGCCATTGCTATGGGGCATCCAATTGGAGCAACTGGATCAATTCTTTTAACAAAGGCTATCCATGAACTTGAAAGAACAGGAAAGAAATATGCTCTTGTTACACTTTGTATCGCCGGTGGACTCGGTATATCCACCATTATTGAAAATTTACAAATTTAACGAATGGACATCGATTGACGGTGTCCTTTTTATTTTGAAATAGTCATTTATACCTGAAAGATGAAACTTTTTTTCGCACAAACCGTATATATAGAAAGGTTCGTACCAAGAAAGTAACTTCATATTTTGAATTAATATAGGTCAGGACTTGCCTTTTGAAAAGTGAAACATTACCTCATTTGTTGTTTAAGGGTAAAGGAAATGCTGTTTTGAACATAGAATATAGTAAATAAGATCGATTTGTTAGAGGAGGGATAGGCAGAATGATTATTGGATTAGTATCAGTCATAATGATTTTTGGTATACCGATCGTTGCGATTATTACTAGCCATTTAAGTTCTCAAACCGAATTAAAGGCGAAAATAATTGAAGATCAAATAAAATTAGAAGAATTAAAACATCAAAATTATTTATTAGAAACGGATAAAATGAGAAGAGAATTAGAAGAACAGCTCAAACTCGATGATAAAAAGTTAGTATAAGTGAAAACAAAGAGCCGTTCATTAATCAATAAGCGGCTCTTTGTTTGTCATGATAGGATCATCCATTTTTTTTACCTCGAGATAATGTATTTGGTGACCATCAATTTCGGTTACAGTAAACAAGTATCCATCCAACTCTAATTGACTACCAAGTTTCGCATCAAAATTTAATGTGAGGAACCATCCTCCAATTGTATCAATCTCATCATCTGGCAAGTCAAGGTCTAACAAATGGTTAACATCTTCAATTAATACTTTAGAATCAAGAATATAATGGCCTTCCTTTATCTTACGAATTTCAGGAATTTCATCTTCGTCAAATTCATCACGAATTTCACCTACAATTTCTTCAACAATATCTTCAACGGTTACTAATCCAGACGTTCCACCATACTCATCCATTAAGATTGCGAGGTGTATACGATCTTTTTGCATTTTTATTAATAAGTCGTTAATTGGAATGGTTTCAATAACACGCAACACAGGATTAATGAAATCATGTATAGAAAGCTTCTTTGTTTGTTCAGGCTGAAGGTTTGCGGTAAGAAACTCTTTAACATTAACAAAACCGACAATATTATCTTTATTACCATCGACAACTGGATAACGAGTGTAACGTTCTTGTTTAATAATATTTCTAAGGTTTTCAAAGGAATCATCGATAGAAAAAGTAATAATTTCTGTTCGTGGTACCATGATTTCTTTCGCTACTCTTTCGTCGAATTCAAATATATTATTCATGTACTTTAATTCGTTTTTGTTGATTTCACCACTCTTATAACTTTCAGACATTAAAATTCGTAACTCTTCTTCCGAGTGTGCTGCTTCGCTCTCAGATGCAGGTTTGAAACCGAAAAGCGCTACAATTAGACGGGCTGATCCATTTAACACCCAAATAAAAGGATAGGTAATGCGATAAAACCAAATAATAGGTTTAGCAAAACCAAGGGTAATGGCTTCTGCCTTATGAATAGCGATCGTTTTTGGGGCCAATTCACCAAGGACCACATGTAAATAAGTCACAATCGCAAATGATACACCAAACGAAATCACATGTGTAAGAGAGGCATTAAGATTTAAATTATTAAATAATGGCTGTAATAACTTGAGTACTGTGGGTTCACCTAACCACCCCAATCCAAGTGCTGTTACAGTGATTCCAAGCTGACATGCGGATAGATATTCATCTAAATGGGTGACTACTTTTTTTGCTGAAACAGCTTTACTATTCCCTTCCGCTATCAATTGATCAATCTTAGACATTCGAACCTTAACTATTGCAAATTCCGTCGACACGAAAAAAGCAGTTAAAGCAATAAGTATAACAAGTAATATTAAATTTAACGTTACCGTCAAAATGTAATCGTCTTACTTTTGGTAAGACTTTCACCTCCTATTTTTTTGCTTCATGAATGTAAGTCTCAGGAAGTGACGAGAATTCATGTCTTACCATTACATTGTCCAACTTTCCTATAAGCAATGCCTTTTTATTTGTTTATTTTAAGAGTAAAAGCAATGTTTGAATAAGGGACATACTTTCGGAAGAGACATTTTTCTTAATATACTCCTGACTTGTTACATCAGTCTTGTTTAAATGGGCAAGCACTTCTGAAACATCATCCTTTAACCCATTAATCTTAATTCTTAATTCACGTACATCAATTTCTTCTGCTTCGTGAACATCTTTTTCATCCAACTTTTTCTTAATATCCACTAATGACATACCCTCTGATTTCCATTTTTCAATTAAATGTAATCTTTCTATGGCTGATCCGTCATAATAGCGATAATTTGAAGGAGAACGTTCTGCTTCAAGTAACCCAAGGTTTGTATAATGGTCAATGGTTCTTTTAGTTAAATTTACTCTTTCTGCTAATTCACCGATTTTTAGTTTCTCGTTCCCAATATGATACCTCCAAACTATAACGTTATGGTTAAATTATACTCCTGTCCAGTTTAGTTGACAATAGTTTCGACTTACAAAATAAATCCAATCGTTTTTCAATTGACAGATGACACGTTGTCATTTAAAATTAAAATTAATTATGACACACTGTCATTTTTGGGAGGGGAAATATTGAATACGCCATTAAACCAAATCGTTAAGAAACTTCGTTTGCAAGGTATAAAGGTTTCTATATGTAAAAAGCCACAAGGTTTAAGGAATATGCACAACTGATTTTGGTAACATCGGCATGTATTTACCGGCAGTATTCCCATTAGGTGAGGGGAAACTATAGATAGGGGAAAACCCTATTTGTGATTAAATAAAATAGAAAGGATGGCATTCACATGAATATGAATCCTTTTACTGATATGCCTGTATTTGTTAAGAAAGAAATTGAATTATTAAATGAACGTTTAGCGCCAGCGATGAGAGTTGCTTCTCGATTTTCGTTATTTTCATTTCCGCTTGTTGTTTTCTCAATCATGAATATCATCATTGTTCTTTTCACCATGCCCATGGATGAAAACACTTGGATTACTTTGCTCATCTACTCCATTTTAGGTGCTGTAGGTATGGCTTTATCTAAGGAATCGAAAATCCGCAGAAAAGCAATTGAGAAAACAAGCGTTGATTATATGATCCAACGTATTAATGACAGCAAAATAGCAACTGAACAAATGAAAAAAAGATATATCATAATAATTAATGAGAAGCCTGTTATGGCGCTTGCACAATTCATGGAATTTCTGCGTGAAGAACAGCGCCGTTCCTCGTTTTAGATTGATTCCTTTAGGGAGGGGAGTATAATGCCAAAAATCACTTTTTATAATTTATCAATTGAAAAACGCGAAAAGCTTATCAATGCTGTAAAGCAAGAGTTTTCTCGTGTTCCACTATCGCAAGCATCTATTAGTAATATTGTAAAATCTGCCCGTATTCCAAGGGGGAGTTTTTATCAATATTTTGAAGATAAGGAAGATGCTTTTTTTTACTTGCTAGAAGAGAGAGTAAAAAGGAATCAAAGTGAAGTTTACTTTTTATTGAATAAGCACAATGGGGATATTTTTGAAATGATGATTGCTTTTTTCGAAAAGGTGATTACTGAACAAGATGAGAATCGGAACTTTCTCAAAAATTTATTTTTAAATATGACATATGAAGTGGAACATGAATTTGGTCGAAGTTTCAATGGATATGAAACGAATCAGCAGTTTATCCAATTCGAATCAAAGGTAAATAAAGAAATATTGCATATCTCAAATCAGGAAGAGTTTAAGTATTTAATGAAGATACTTACATCTGTTTTACTAAGGAGTATTATCGAAACATTTTCTAAGGATCAATCAAAGGAAGAAGCACTAAGAAATTTTAAGTTAGAAATCACTCTCTTAAAACGGGGCCTTAAGAAATAATCATGAAATGAGAAGTAGTTGGAATGAAAAATTTATTCTTTCGTTTCAACTCTTTTTTTGCTGAATTGCTATTGAATGATCGCATCTATGTGATTTTTTCACAAAATTCCAAAAATATACATAGTGGTGCTATAATAAGAATAGCAATAGTCAATTTAGCCATTATTCCCCGTAGAAGGGGGGTGTTGCTTTGTCAGTTTTTGAGGCATTGGTGTTTGCTTGTACATTTACAAGTTTAATAATGGCTGTGCTACAATTCAAAAACGATGATAAAAAATAATCCACCTCATGTATAGGTGGATGGTGTCAATTGTTCATTGGCTAATGCTATTGCGAGATCGGACGGTGTTGCCGCACCACCGATCTTTTCTAATATATGCCTTTATCTAGTCCTATTATACAATAGAATGATTTTTTGGAACAAGCTTTGAGTAAAAACTTACGTTTGTTTATTTTATGAACAATACCATTCTTGCCTTTGCCTTTTTCTTAACCTCATTTCCTGTTACAATTATAGATAAAATACGTTTAAGGAAATTTCCTTCCTTTTAGTGGGTATTGAACATGAAAATTAGATTATTCTCAAGAAAAGATAGTACACAAATCCAATCTGTTGCTAGGGAGAGTTGGCGTTACGCATATGAAGGCTTAATTCCCGAGCGAACACAGGTTGATTTTTTATTATCTGTATATACTGAAGACGCTTTAATGAGAAGTTTATCTACTTCGGTTTTATTGGTTGCTGAAGAAGAAGGAGAAGTTATTGGTTTCGTTCATTTTTCATTAATAAATATTAAGAAAGAAATAGAATTAGGTGCTTTATATATATTGCCGAGTTTTCACCGCCGAGGTATTGGTACAGCCCTACTAAAAGCGATGTTTGAATATTTTTATGATGTCAATAAAATTACGGTTTCTGTTGTGATGCGAAATGATTCTGCTTTGGATTTTTATCATTCAAAAGGATTTAAACAAGTAGGAAAAATGAATGATTCCATTTTCGGATTTAGTATTCCAACCATTGTAATGGAATGGAGAAGTAACACAAGTCCAAATGTGTAGGGGGAAGTTATGTATACCGTATTCTCAACTTTTGATGTAAATGAAAGTAAAGCAGATGAAGTGATTGAAATATATAAGAATCGTTCACGTTTAGTCGATAAAGCAGATGGGTTCGTCGACTTTATGTTGCTTCAGAATGATAAACGTAAAGGAGAATTGACAGTACAATTAATTTTTGAAACAAAGGAAGATTATTTACGCTGGGTAAGAAGTAAAGATTTTCAACGAATTCATGATCTTGAAAAGAAGTATCCAGATAAAGAATTAGCAGCAGTCATTCCAAAAGTGTCGCAATATAAGGTTGTGGTAAAGTGAGTAAATATGAAATAATCGCAGAAGAAGTAACAAAAAGGATATTTCGAGAAGACCCTACATTAATTGAACGATATGGTGAACGTGGGAGAAATCAAACATTTATTGATAATATGCATCACTTAGATTATTTAAAGACGGCAATGGAATTAAATACGTCAAAGATTTTCACTGACTATGCCCTTTGGTTAAGAGGTATCTTAATTAAATATGGTATGACGACGCAAACCTTGATTGATAATTTTCTTTTTTTAGAAGAGGAATTAGAGAAATGTACGGTGGTAGAAAGTGAAATTAGTTCTGCATATATTGGTTTGTTAGGAGAGGCTGTGTCTATTTTAAGAGATGTTCAAGGAGGCGAGGCACAGTGACGAGAGGAGAAGATCTAGCAGAAATCCTTTTATCTGGAGCTGTTGCTGATGCTTGGGAATATATTGAGCGATTCGATTATTTGACTAATGTAGAAATTTATCAAGATATTATTACACCAGCTATGGTTAATATTGGTCTTAAATGGGAAAATTTTGAGATAACAGTTGCAGATGAACATTTGGCATCTGGAGTTTGCGATTTCATTCTTTCAAGATTAGCTGCAAAGCACAAGTTTAAACCTGTTAAGGATGCACCGACCGCCATGTTTCTTTGTTTATCAGGAGAGCAGCATTATTTGGGATTAAAGATGGTAGCCAGTATATTTGCAGAGAATGGATGGAGAACCAAGTTTTTAGGAGCAAATTTACCTGTACAATATGCATTGCAGGCTGCGAAGGATTGGAAACCAGATGTAATTGGCTTATCAGTTTCGATTGCTACCCATTTACCGGCACTTACGGAATATATGGAAGCTTTTTCTTATTTACCAAAGAAACCTAGGATTTTATTAGGTGGAAGATTGACAAATTTATATGATTTAGCTTCTTTTACCGCTATTAAGCCGGAAATTATTTCAAACTTATATGCTGTAGATAAATGGATCACTGCTTTTAATACGGAGGGGAGGAAAAATGCGATTAATTGATCTACATTTGCCGATACCGTATATACTAGCTAATAAGAATGGTGAAATCATTAGCTATACATCTAAAGCGGATGAAGTCTTTGATTTATCAGAAGGTACGATTAAAAGTATAGTTGATGAAGGGAGTATCTCTAAGTTTGAAAGGGTAGCTGCCATACCAGAAAAGAGTATGAGATTTGAAGCTAATTTAAAAACAAGAAGTATACCGATAGCACTATTTGATATTCATATCAGTTGGGATTTTCAAGGTAATGCGTCCATGCAATTTTTATTCAAAGATGATGATAATGAACCATTAATGGAGAAATTACAGGCCCTACAAAACAGATTAGCAAAGACAGATTTTGAGCTTTATGAGCAGAAGGAAACATTAGAAAAAACATTGCAAAGGTTGGATGAATTATCAGGTCCTTTTATCTCTTTAACAAAAGAGATCTGTTATATTCCTTTGTTTGGCGATATGACGGGCGATAAATTTACAACGATTATGGAGCAAACGCTTGCCCGTCTGTCAGATCATGATTACAGGTGGATACTGATTGATTTAACAGCGGTTGCTAAAGTATATAAAGAGGGAACGAGCGGCTTAGAGCTTTTAATCAAGAGCATTCTTCTAATGACAGGAGGAGAAGTGAGACTCATTGGTATAAATCCGAGTCTAACAAAAGCACTTCAGCCTTATCAATTAAGAAATGTTGTTCATACGGAACAATCGTTACAAAGTTTTCTTCAATCAGTGATAAATGATCATGCTATATGAACATTTATTAAACTGAGAGCCTACTTGGATAATGTATATGTTTGCACATGTGTTTATAGGTTGGCTTTGTTAAAAGAAAAAGGTTGTCGGATAAAGATACGTTCCGAAAAAACTAAGTAAAGACATATGTAACAATGAAGATGATACCTTGTAACGGGAATGCGAATTTAAAAGGAAGAGAATATGAAGCTTGAGTTCGTTCATAAAAGCCTCCAAGTTACACAACCTAGCCCATAGGAACATAAGTTATACATGTTTCTATGGGCTAGGTTTGTGGCTGCCATACCTCTTATATTAAAATAATTTGAGTTGACCAATTCTTTCTACTGCCTCAATTAATCGTTCTTCATCGACAAGTAATCCAACCCGAACATAACCTTCTCCAAAGGTCCCAAAGCCTTTTCCTGCGGCAACAGCTACATCAGCTTTTTCCAGTAAGTAGTCAGCAAATTCTTCACTATTGTATCCTTCAGGCACTGGCATCCAAGCAAAAAACGATCCTGAAGGAGACTTGCCGTGCCAGCCAACCTTTTCACAAGCGTTCATGAATGCATTTCTACGTCTCTCATATCGAGCAACAAGTTCGTCTACACTTGTTTGATCCCCATTTAATGCATAGGCTGCAGCTTTTTGAATCGCAGGGAATAAGCTTACATACATATGGTCTTGAAGAAGGTTGATGGCTTCAATGATTTGTTCATTTCCAACTGCAAATCCAATTCTCCACCCAGCCATATTATATGTTTTTGATAATGTATACATTTCAATACCAACGTCTTTCGCTCCGGCTGTGGCTAAGAAACTTTCAGGTTTCTTTCCATCAAAGCCGATAGCACCATAAGCAAAATCATGCAAGATGGTAATGTTGTTTTCCTTAGCAAAAGCAACAGTTTCTTCAAAAAATGTGGAATCAGCTGTCGCGCCTGTTGGATTATTAGGATAATTCAAAAATAGTAGGCGGGCATCCTTTTTTTGTTTTTCTGTAAATTGCGAGTAATCAGGTAGAAACTGATTTGCTTCTTTTAAAGGAAAGGTTTCGTATTTTACATTTGCCAAAACCGCACCAGATTCATAATCAGGGTAACCTGGATCTGGTAAGAGCATTAAATCTCCCTCATTGAGTAGGCATAATGGAATTTCTACTAAACCTGCTTTTGCGCCAAAAAGGATAGCTACTTCTTTTTCAGGCTCAATTTCTACCCCATATTCACGCGCATAAAAGGAAGCGGCGGCCTTCTTTAATTCATTAATTCCTCTAAAAGGAGAATATTTATGTGTCATTGGGTCTTCTGCAGCTTGCTGAAGTGATTGTACAATATGTGCAGGTGTTGGCTGGTCGGGATTGCCTTGTCCTAGGTTAATAACATCTCTGCCTTCAAGTTTTGCAGCAGCAACTTTTTGAACAAGGGAAGCAAAAAATTGTTGAGGTAATTGCTTCAAACGATGCGATAATTCCATTTTAATCCACCTTCATTCATTTAATCTATATACGAACGCATTTTATAACCAAAAAGACAAATTGTCCAGTTAATTTTATATAAAAGGAAATATTCGATTTCCTTTTTTGTTTTAAAAGAATAAAGGAAAGGTAGTTGGATCACTAAACCCATTTTCTTGGGAGATTGGATGTAGCATTATTTCGAACATTGACAAAAATAAAAGAGAGTAGTAATATCATATCATAAAAATTAAATGAAAAGCTTATCCAGAGAGACTGAGGGACTAGGCCCTATGACGTCCGGCAACCCCCAATATTGGGAAGGTGCCAATTCCTGCAGAATGATATCCATTCATTCTGAAAGATAAGGCGGAATAAAACCAATGCCTCTTTCAGATGATGAATAGTGGCTTTTTTTATTGGTTAAAATTCTGGTTACAGCTATGGGGAGGAAACATAATGAGAAAGTGGCTAATTGTTTTATTCATTGCAACTGTTTGTTTACTAACAGCATGTGGCGGAGGTTCAGACACGAGTGGAGAAAAGGTGGATGAAACGAAAGAATTAAAAATTGGTGCTACTGCCGGTCCTTATAGTGATATGTTGAAAAAAGCTATTGTACCTGGTCTAGAGGAAAAAGGATATAAAGTAACTGTCGTAGAGTTTAGCGATTATATCCAACCTAACAAAGCTTTAAATGAAGATGATATACAAGCTAACCTTTTCCAACATACAATTTACTTGGAGAATTTCGAGAAAGAAAATAACATGGACTTAGCACCATTAATTATTGTACCAACAGCCCCAATGGGGATTTACTCGAATGTGTTTAATTCAATTGATGAGATTAAAGACGGTGCAACCATTGCTATTCCAAATGACCCAACGAATGCAGCACGCGCTTTAAATACGTTAAATGACGAAGGTCTAATTACGATTGATGAAAACGCCGATCCACTAACAGTATCTGAAAAAGATGTGAAGGAGAATAAAAAGAATTTAGTTTTTCAACCGATTGAAGCAGGACAATTACCAAGATCTCTTGAGGGGGTGGATCTTGCTGCAGTTCCTGGTAACTTTGCGTTGGCAGCCGATATGGACTTATTAAGTGCATTAGCACTAGAAAATATGCTTGATGATTATCGCAACGTGGTTGCAGTTAAAGCAGACTTTGAAGATAAACAATATGCGAAAGACTTAAAAGAAGTGGTTGAGTCTGCAGAATTTGAAAAAATTATCGACGAAGAGTTTCAAGGATTTGGAAAGCCAGCGTGGATGGAATAACGAAGTAATAATAAGCAAGAAACCGGACAAAATTATATGGATTTGTCCGGTTTCTAATAATAGTTGTAGAATACTGTTAAACTTATCTGTGCATAATTTGTATTTTGGTCATTCCTGTACTTATGGATTGTCGAACAACTTTTTCATCCTGGTCATTGACGTTTTTCAACCATTTGTGAAATATTGGTTGTAAGCCGTAAAAGGAAGTGACTCTTCTATACATTTCATCTTTATTGAATTTTGTTTGATAAGATGCGAGAGCTTCTTTGGTGAATTGATCTCCGAAATCCCAATATAGCCCTGCAAAGTCAAACGCCGGGTCCCCTATTTGCGTATCTGTAAAGTCTATAATTCCTGATATTTCCTTTTTGCTTGGATGATAAAGGATATTGGCACTTGTTAGATCACCATGAATCACCACTTTTGCTTCTTTAAATTTTGACACCGCTAAAAACATTTTATCAATTTCTTCTTTTTCTGCGTCTTTTAAGAACGGAAATATTTTTTTAATCAGGGCTTGATGTAATTGCGCCCAATAATTTTCACTATGTAGTTCTTCTATGTTACATTTCTTTGCTTCATCTATATCCAGACGATGTAATTCTGTAAGAAATGTTCCTAGCCGCTTGGCTTCATATAAAGGAGGAGTAATCAATGAATGAGATAATGCTTGTCCTTTAATGAAGTGGTAAAAAACACCAATCATTTGTCCGTCTTTATTATAAAATGGAAGATAATTTGGTATTTCAATAATGGAAGAAAGATATGAGAGCTGGTGAAGTAGCTTTATTTCCTTTTTTATTTTCACTAATACTTGTTTTGTTTTTGGTATTCGGATGACATATGTTTGATTGACAATATAAATATGATGATCCCAACCAGAATGATTGCTTTCAATCTGTATTTCCTGAAGATGCGGGAGATGGTTTTTAATTAATTCCTTCATGGAACAGTCTCCTTTTTTATTATTTTGTATAAATCGTTTTTTTGAGGGGGAAAATAGGCGAGACATCTTATAAAAGGGGAGTGAAAGCAATGGAAAAAAAGTATGATAATCAAGTGGATGAGAAAATTATTGCTGCTCAAAATGAAGCTCAACAATACAATCAAATGGATACAGAATTAGAACAGTCAGAAGAAGTACAAGCAGCAATGGAGAAAAGTTATGAGTATGAAGTGACGAATCAACAACCGACATATGAACCGAATAAACCATTTTAATTAGAAAGAAGAGACTTCCATTACGTGGAGTCTCTTCTTTCATTATAGCATACCTTATTTTACATTGATGCTGTTTGATGTGTCTGTTTACTCCCATTATGTTCGGTTCGTCCATAAACTAAAAAGTAAAGAATAATTGAAGCAATCGACACTATCCCCATGTAAATGTATAACATACTGTAGCCAGTTATAGGAATCAGTAAACCTAATAAATAGGGTCCAAAACCTAAACCACCATCGAGAAAGATAAAGAAGGTGGAAGTAGCTAGCCCCATGCGATGGGGTGGCGTTAATTTGACCGCAATCGCTTGTGTACAAGACTGCATATTACCAAAGCCTAAGCCAATCAAAGCCCCCGCCACTAATAACATAACACCATTTGATGAATTACTAAGTAAGAATAGACCTACTCCAAATAAAATGAACGCTGGATACATCACGTAATTTGCCCCTTTGCTGTCCATTAATTTACCAGTGAAAGGACGGGATAGTAAGACAGCGATGGCATAGACAAAGAAGAAAAAGCTAGCAGCATTTACTAAGTCCTTTTCAATTGCATAAAAGTTAATAAAAGACAAGACGCTTGAATAACAAAATGCGACTGTTAATGTGACGAGTGCAATTGGAAGTGCCTTTGGTTCAATAAAGCTAGATAATTGAAAACCAGATGATTGAAATTGAGCTTTTTGATCTTCAGTTAACTCTTTCACATTCACAGTTAACCCGATAAGTAGGCCAATAATACCAAGAATCAAACAAAAAATGAAAATCGTATGAAAAGTTGTGTATTGACTCATTAACATACCGATAAAAGGTCCTATTGCTGTCGCTAAAGTATTACTCATACTAAAATAGCCGATTCCTTCACCTTTCCTTGTTTGCGGTATAACTGAAGCGACAATTGTACCACTTGCTGTACTTGCCATCCCTAATGTTAAACCGTGGATAAAGCGGGTAATAAGTAAGAAATTGACATCAATTTCAATAAAATAAAGACTTGTTGATAAACTAAATAATAGTAAGCCAATGATTAAAGTCTTCTTCCGTCCAATACGATCAATATATTTACCGATAAACAATCTTCCTACCAATGTTCCTATAATAAATATGCCAGTAACTAAGCCAGCTTGGCTGGCGGTCGCATGATGTGCTTCAACGGCATACACCGCAATCGTAACCATTAATAAATAAAACACTAATGTTAGAAAAAAGTTTACGGAAGAAACGGTGATAAAGTCCTTGGTCCATAATTTTTCTTTTGTTGAACTCATATTCTTTTCTTCCTCCTTACAAATTGCTTTTAATACTATCAAAAATACGAATACATTCTTCTTGTTCCTCAGGTGTGATTCCCTCTAATATTTCCATTTCGAACTGATCAATCGGAATGCGGATTTTTTTGTATATGCGTTCACCTTCGTTCGTTATTTTCATTTTCTTTTCACGTTTATCCATGCTTGGGATTTTTTCTACATATCCATATTCCTCAAGCTGATTTATGGTCCTCGTAACTGTTGGCTTTTCGACACCTTGATATGCAGCAATCTCTACTAAAGTTGTTGGACCAAAATGGTAGAGATAATAAAGGATTGTCCACTGTGCCCGTTGTAATTGATGTTTCGTTAATAAGCTGTTCAGTCTATTCTCAAAAGGGCGATAAAGCATCATAAAGTGATGAAAGAACCTTTGGCTAGCAATAATAATATTCACCTCATTTAAAATAGTTATCAATGGTAACTAATATACTATAACAAAAAGCCGTCTTGTCTGTCTATGGGCGATAGATTTTTTTCTGTAAAATGGTAAATGTTATGTTAAAATTGTATTTCTTTTAAGATATGTTTGTAGGCGACATTTAAATTGTTATAATAAAAAGTGTTAATTTTAAAGTGAAAAGTAGTGCGATTAAGAAAATAATTGTCAATTTTCTAAAATATTGATATATTTAAATAGAACAATTGAATATTTTCAAAAATAGGTGTAAATAGAATGCTCGCTTGTCTATTTACTTAAAAGGGAAGTACGGTTGGATTCCGTCGCTGTCCCGCAACTGTATTTGCGAGTGATATGAAAGATACCACTGTTTCCTAAAATTGGAGATGGGAAGGTTTCGTATCATGTTGACCATAAGCCAGGAGACCTGCCTGTTTAGTGTAAACATCAATTCCTACGTGGATATAGGAGGTGTTAAGTACGGGTAATGAATACATGCCAAGGTCGCATGTTTATTTTAGTATTCGTTTGAACTTAACAACTTCTTTCTAGAAGTTGTTTTTTTAATGGATTGATATGGTAAAAAGGTGAGCAAGAACGGAGGAAAAAGCTTTGTTTGGAACCGTTCCTTATTATGTGAACATAATGAAATCAACGATCATGATGAACAGCTATTCTGCTGAGAGTTATAGTTTAAAAAGAGTATTAGATCAGTATAAAGAAGACATCCGAACACTCTCTGTAGAAGAAGAGAAGATCCAAATATATTTAAGGAATGCTGAAAGGGCTTACAGCATTGTCAGGCACGATGTAATTGGATGGGAGGAAAATGATTGTGAGCATGGAGGAGAAGTATATACCAGGGTTAGAGGGAATCATAGCTTCTGAGACCAGCATCTCATTTTTAGATACTGTTCATGGAGAGATTGTCATAAAAGGTTATGACTTAATTCAACTTTCAAAAACGAAAAGCTATTTAGATATTATCCATTTACTTCTAGAAGATCAATTACCAACAGACGAGGAAAAAAATTCATTAGCTAATACGTTAAAGTCCTATTATGAAATACCAACGGCCGTAATGGAGGTTTTTACTCATTTACCAAAAGGAACACATCCAATGGATGGGCTCCGCACTGGCATCTCAAGCTTGGCTGGATATGATTCGACCTTAGATGATAGGTCGAAGCAAGCAAATAAAGAAAGAGCTTATCGTCTACTTGGCGGAGTTCCGACAATTGTAGCTAACAGTTATCGTATATTACAAGGTCTGGAGAGAATTGAACCGGATAAATCCCTATCATATAGTGCCAACTTTTTCTATATGTTAACTGGTAGAGTACCTTCCGATTTAGAAGAAAGAGTATTTGACCAATCATTACTTTTATATAGTGAACATGAAATGCCAAACTCAACATTTGCAGCAAGAGTAATTGCTTCCACGCAATCCGATCTATTTGGAGCGTTAACGGGCGCAGTTGCAAGTTTAAAAGGTAGCTTGCATGGCGGTGCAAATGAAGCGGTTATGTACATGTTGAATGAAGCGGAAAGTGTCGCTGGCGTGGAAGGTCTCTTCTATAAAAAACTATTTAAAAAAGAAAAGATTATGGGCTTTGGTCATAGAGTTTATATGAAAAAAATGGACCCAAGAGCATTAATGATGAAGGAAGCTCTACAGGAGTTATCCATACAAAATGGAGATGATTCGTTGCTTCGAAAATGTGAAGCAGGAGAAAGAATCATGGAAGTTGAGAAAGGGCTATACCCTAATTTAGATTATTATGCCGCACCGGTTTATGGCATGTTAGGAATTCCTATCCCACTTTACACACCGATTTTCTTTAGTGCAAGAACGGTTGGTTTATGTGCCCATGTCATTGAACAGCATGAAAACAACCGCTTATTTAGACCGCGGGTCATTTATTCAGGTGCACGTCATACTTTACCAAATTGAGGAGGAGTACGAGTAAATGCTGAAAACGAATGAAAAGGTTGAAACCGATGTTATTTTAACGGAAATTGCTGATTATGTATTGGATTATGAAATAACAAGTGAAGAGGCTTATCGCACGGCACATTATATCTTGCTCGATACAATTGGTTGTGGAATATTAGCGCTTGATTATCCTGAATGTACAAAACTACTTGGTCCTGTTGTGCCAGGAACGGTTGTACCTAATGGAACAAGAGTCCCTGGTACATCATTTGAATTAGACCCCATTAGAGGTGCATTTAATATTGGCTGTATGATTCGCTGGCTGGATTACAATGATACATGGTTAGCTGCTGAATGGGGGCATCCTTCTGACAACCTTGGTGGTATTTTGGCAGTTGCAGATTATTTAAGTAGGCAACGTCTTTCAGTTGGTAAAGAGCCAGTTAAAATGATTGAAGTCCTGGAAATGATGATCAAGGCTCATGAAATTCAAGGAATATTAGCGCTAGATAATAGTTTAAATCGCGTGGGTTTAGATCATGTACTGTTTGTTAAAGTGGCAACAACTGCTGTTACGGCAAAGATGCTTGGTGCAACAAAAGAAGAGGTGATTCATGCATTATCACTTGCATGGGTGGATAATTCTGCATTAAGGACATATCGTCATGCGCCAAATACGGGTTCAAGAAAATCATGGGCTGCTGGAGATGCGACAAGTAGGGGTGTTCAGTTAGCTATGATGGCTGTGAAAGGTGAAATGGGCTATAACAGTGTCTTATCTGCACCTAACTGGGGATTTGAAGACGTTCTGTTTAAAGGGCAAAAACTTACCCTACAAAGAGAGTTAAGTGCTTATGTAATGGAAAATGTGTTATTCAAAGTTTCTTATCCGGCAGAATTTCACGCGCAAACTGCAGCGGAGTGTGCCGTTTCACTTCATCAAAATGGCGATGTGGGTGATTTAAACGATATCGATCGAATTACGATTACCACACATGAATCAGCGATTAGGATTATCGATAAAACAGGTCCATTACATAATCCAGCTGACCGCGATCACTGTATTCAGTACATTACAGCTATTGGTTTATTAAAAGGAAATATTCGCGCTGAGGATTATGAGGATGATGTAGCTAGCGACCCCCGAGTAGACACCTTACGAGAGAAGATGGAGGTAGTGGAAGATCTGCAATACTCGAAGGATTATTTAGATCCGAACAAGCGCTCAATCGCTAATGCAGTTCAAATCCATTATAAGGATGGAACTTCTTCTGAGAAGATTGAATGTGAATATCCATTAGGTCATCGATTCCGCCGTGACGAAGCGATTCCAAAAGTATTGCAGAAATTCGAGTATAATATTAAAACTCATTTTTCAAACAAGGCACAAAAAAGCATTGCTGGAGCTATTTCCGATCAAGAAACGTTAAAAGAGATGGCAGTAAATGAATTTATGAATTTATTCTTAATCTAGGAGGGGATGCAAGATGGCATGGATTGTTCATAAACCTGTGACTCAACAAGATTTAGCTGAGCAATTTCGTTCAAAAATGCTAGATAAGAATATATTGCAAATACCTGGGGCGCATGATGCAATGGCAGGCTTAATGGCAAAACAAGCAGGCTTTCATGCTCTGTACTTATCAGGCGCTGCATATACGGCAAGTAAAGGACTGCCAGACTTAGGTATGGTTACATCTACTGAGATGGCAGAAAGGGCGAAAGAAATTATTCGAGCAACTAATTTGCCATTACTTGTTGATATTGATACAGGGTTCGGTGGGATATTAAATGCGGCAAGAACAGCTGTAGAAATGCAAGAAGCTGGAGTGGCTGCTGTGCAGATAGAGGATCAAAAGTTACCGAAAAAATGTGGCCATTTAAATGGAAAACAGCTTGTAACATCAGAAGAAATGATACAAAAAATTAGAGTAATTAAAGAAGTTGCCCCTCATCTAATGATAATAGCAAGAACAGACGCACGAGCGGTGGAAGGACTTGATGAAGCGATTGAACGAGCGAAAGCATATGCAGAAGCTGGAGCGGACGCTATTTTCCCAGAAGCATTAAAAACGGAAGAAGAGTTTAGTCTATTTTCACAAGCGATTTCAATTCCTTTACTAGCAAATATGACTGAATTTGGTCAGACACCTTACTACTCAGCGGATGAATTTTCACAAATGGGCTTTCAAATGGTTATCTACCCTGTTACTTCATTAAGAGTGGCAGCGAAGGCATATGAAAACGTTTTTAATATCATTAAAGAAACAGGGTCACAAAAAGATGCACTTGCTAATATGCAAACAAGAAAAGAACTATATCAAACAATCAGCTATGATGATTTTGAAGAATTAGATGATACATTAGCAAAAACTATATTGACAGAAGAATAATTGTATAGGCGTTCGGTTATACAGCCGAGCGTCAACCTTCCTTAATTATTTTACTTCATAAAAGATTAGGAGAAATGAAAAAATGAACGCAAGGAATGAAATAATTATACAGCACCTAATTGGGGAAATGGCCAGTAATAAATACTTTATTAATGTGTTATTGCATAAACAAGAAACGCTCAATGATAACCTTATTTGGCTTATGATGAAGTTGAAAAAGCGTGGTGAAATGAAAATCACGGATATCTCTACAGATTTCTATATGTCCCCAGCAGCTGCAACGAATATGAGTGATAAATTAAAGGTACTTGGTTTTGTAACTAAAAGTAGAGCACATAATGACCGTCGAATTGTTAGTGTTCGTTTAACACAAGAGGGAGCGGCCTATATTAATGCCTTATTTAATACTTATTCGTATGAACAATTATGTTCTCTTCAACAGCAAATATCTACCATCAATACTTCTCTTGAAAAAATAGCAAAAATTATCTAATGCTTTTTTTCCCGAATAAAAGAGGATAAGGTCATTTAACAGTAGGTTCTGTTTTACTCACCTTATCCATTTTTATATATTCTTTCGGATATCGTTCATATAATACTTGAAAGCCATAATTAATTAATGCATAGGCGAAGGCAGAAATAAATAATGAAAATGATGTGAATTTATACAGTTTATAATGACCAATTTTTTGAAAGAAAGCATTGAAAGGATAGGCAAATAAAAGGTCAATAATTAGATTAAGACCGACATATCGAAAAAACTTCCCGTATGTTAAATGGAACACCCAAATATTAATTGTGAATAAGGGTCCCAATATAAAGGCAATTGAATCATAAAGCATGTATTTCTTTCCGCCCTTTACCCTCCACCATTTAAAAACAAACGAAAATAATGTTTCAATTAAAAGGATGCAAGAGCAAAATAAAGTAACAGGAAGAAACCTTTTAATTGATTTACCAGGAATAAAAAACATCGTTCCCCATAAGATGATGGCATTAAATACACGAAAGAAATTAGCTGCACTCAAGTTTACCCTCCTCTAAAAACATTATTATCATTAGAATGTGATACATCAATAAAATTATGTGTGCAAGATGTATTTTTAAGAATATATCTAGTTGGTAAAAATGAACAATATAAACAGTAATAATAAGCGGAGGCATTCTATGAAAGGAATTGGCATTCTTCAATATGGCGATATTCACCAATTACGTGAAATTGTATTAGTAACACCACCAGTTGGTGATGACGAGATATTAATTCAAATAAAAGCGAGTGGCGTGTTAGAGAGTGACTGGCAATTAAGGTCGGGGCAACGTTTGAGTGACAATCTTAACTTACCGGTCATTCTAGGAAGTTCGGGAGCCGGAATCATTAAAGCAATTGGAAAAGACGTCTCCCAGTTCAAAGCTGGTGACAAAGTTTTCTTTCTAACAACTATTTCTACATATGGGACATATGCCAACGAAACGTTAGTACCATCATCTAATGTTTGTCTCATGCCTAATAATTTAACATTTATTGAATCGGCTGCTCTATTAGAAAGTAGTATAGCGGCATGGCAAGCAACAGTTGAGGGGAGGGTGAGGGAAGGAAGCCATGTTCTAATCTTAGGTAGTCAAACGAATGTAGGTTTGATGCTCATTCAATTATTAAGGGCAATGGGCACAGTGGTAGGCATACTTTCCGAAGATGTAAAGCAGAAAGATGTCATTCATATTGATGGGGATTGTCTGAATCCTATTCATAAGCAACAACGCTTTGATCTACTAATTGATACAATTGGACAAGGCTATCCATATTTAAGTGCGTTAAGGTGGTTGAAGCCAGAAGCAGAAGTGCTAAAATTCACAAAACCGAAATTTCAAGTCGTTGATAAAGAATGTTTGTCAATAAGATATATTACTACATATTCAATTAAGAAGGGGTTAGAAGAGATAAAACAATTAGTAGAAAAAGGTAATCTAACCCCAGTTTTGGCGCATGTGTATCCGTTGAATATTGAAGGTATACAAAAAGCCCACATAAAAAAACAATATGGTCACTGTCAGGGGGAAATTGTTGTCTGCCATCGAGGATAAAAGTAGTTAAGATTTTTTAGAGTTTGATAAAATAACTACAATCATTTCGTAACGCGAAGTTTTCTGCCTACCAATCACCTCTAGGCATGTTATAATAATTCATGAAAATTCAGAATAAGGAGGTCGCTACCTTTGACACTATTGCAAGATATTTATCAAAAATCACTCTATACTTTAAGCGGTCATGGAGTGCGACAAGTGGAAGTGCTTAAAGAAGCCTTCCGTCATGTACCAGAAGATGTCACTAGCGATTTTTACGGGGAAGGTCAAATCATTGCAGAATTTGAAAAAAAGATGGCAACATTATTAGGAAAAGAAAAAGCAGTCTTCTTTCCGAGTGGAACAATGGCGCAACAAATTGCTCTGAGAATCTGGAGTGATAAAAAACAATCAAAAAAAATTGCCTATCATCCATTATGCCACCTAGAAATTCATGAACAAGATGGCCCTAAGATGCTACACGAGTTTGATGTAACATTCGTCAGTGAAGAAAGTAGACCTGTAGGCTATGAAGAGATTAGTCACTTAGATGAGTCGTTCGCTGCATTGTTATTAGAGTTGCCGCAAAGAGAAATAGGCGGGTCCGTACCCCTATTTTCAGAACTTCTGCAAATGGCGAATCATTGCCGCGAGAATAATATTAAACTACATTTAGATGGTGCGAGATTATTAGAAGTGCTTCCTTATTATGAAAAGAGCGCAGAAGAAATAAGTGCATTATTTGACAGTGTATATCTTTCTTTTTATAAAGGTGTAGGTGGGATAGCTGGAGCAATTTTAGCAGGTGATGAGTCTTTTATTGAAGAAGCAAAGATTTGGAAAAAAAGGTTCGGCGGAGATCTCATTAGTCTTTACCCTTATATCATTCCAGCAGACTATTATTATGAAAAAAGAAAAGATAAAATGAAGCGATATTATGAAATATCACGATTCTTCGCTGTGCGATTTAATCAAATAAATGGTTTATATACAAAACCAAAAATACCCCAATCAAATATGTTCCATCTTTATTTTGAAAAAGACATCGAGGATATAGAACAATTGTTGAAATTGGTGTATGAGGAATGTGGTGTGGGTATCACATCTAGAGTTCAAAAGAAAGATAACGAGTATTTTGCTGAAATTAGTTTTGGTGATGCAGTTACGGTTATACCAGAAACAGTAATAGAAAAAATGTTTTTAACAATCAAACAAAATATATAATTCTTATTCATAGAATGAGAGAAAAAAATATATGCAGGAAATCAAAAAGCTGCTTATGCAGGCTATTAGGAAGAAATATTGATGACTCCCTTTTAGGAAAAATATAGAAATGCAAGAGGCGATAGATATGAGAAGAAAGACAATGCTATCAAAGTACTGAAAGGTGAGTTTTCTGAAAAGTAAGCTTATCAAGATCGAAAATAAAAAGATGAGAAGGATAAGTAGAACTTTAAAAGATATCAATGGACATTCCTCCTTCTATAAAATTTGTAATGGACCTCTGAAGTAGCCTTTATATTAGTATATGTATACATAGTGAATCCTCTCAAAAAAAGGGTGCCGTTCATAAAAAAACGGCAAATATCACAGTTTGATTAAGGAGATGTTAACAATTAAGGTGATCATTATCGGATCAGGCATAGTTGGAGCGAGTGCTGCTTATCATTTAAGTAGAAACGGCATCGATGTTACTGTAATTGATGCGAACCATGAAGGTAGGGCATCTGCTGCAGGAGCTGGAATTGTTTGTCCATGGATTACTCATCATAAACATCCAGATTGGTATACATTGGCTCGAAGGGGAGCTTTGTATTATGGAGAGCTCACTAAAGAATTAGAAAATGATGGTGAATGGGATATAGGATATAAACAGGTTGGTGCACTGGCAATAAGCAAAGAGGATGAGGTAATAAAACAATTTCAAGCGGAGGCAATGAGCAAACGAGCTGCGGCTACGCCTGAGGTAGGAGATATTAAGCGCTTATCAGGGGAGGAAGCACGAGGTTTATTCCCGCTATTGAATATAGAATATCAAGCACTTTATGTGAGTGGGGGAGCTAGAGTGGATGCACATTTACTTTGTCAAGCGATGCAAAGAGCGTCTTCCTTACATGGGGCTCAATTTGTAGAAGGCAAAGCAAGTCTTACTCTAAAGAATGGGCATGTAGTTGGTGCAGAGGTAAATGGAGAATTATATGCGTGTGACCAAATCATTGTAACGACTGGCGCATGGACAAATGAGTTTCTTTCACCCCTTCATTGTTCTATTGCTATTAAACCACAACGTGGGCAAATTATTCATTTCGGTGTAAAGGAACATATTACTTCAGACTGGCCAGTTGTTATACCGGATTCTAGTTACTATATGCTTGCCTTTGATGATCAAAGAATCGTTGTAGGTGCAACGAGAGAAGCGGGGGCAGGATTTGATTATCGATTGACAGCTGGAGGAGTGAAAGAAGTAATTGAAGCAGGACTGGAGATGGCAGCATCATTAGAAAATAGTTCAATTTCCGAGATGCGTGTAGGTTTTAGACCAATGGGACCCGACACCCTTCCGTTATTAGGTAAACTGCAAGGACATCATAATGTCACTATAGCCACAGGCTTGGGGCCGTCGGGGATAACAATGGGTCCTTATATAGGCGTAGTAGCTAGTGAAATCGCTTTGAATCATACTTTACCATTTGATCTTACTCCTTATGACCCCTTAAGATAATGAATGATGTTTTGCCTTGGTCATTGATACCAAGGCAATTATTTTTGGAAAGGATGAGGTTTGTGATTTATAAAAAAGAGATAAAGGGTCAGGTTATAGAAGTGAAAATGGAATGGCCGTAAAAGTAGAAGTGTCGCTTGAAATAATCTCAATGTAATCTGCCGTTCATTGTAAGTGGAAATTGATTACGTGAAAATATAAAACAGATGTATATCTTACTCAAGAAGAAAAAAAAAGGGAGAATTGTAGCTAAAAAGAAGATCCGAGCAGAAAAAAATTAGGCGTCATTCGCTAAGGAAAAACGCGCTAAAGATGATATGGGATAAGGGGAAGGAAATTCTCCAAAACTATGTTCAATATTGATTCATAGGTTAATTACTTAATATGATATAGATGTTATTACCCACTTGCTTGATCTCTCCCAAAAAATGGCCAATCCCTTCTATAAAGATGCCATCTATTGTCTGTTCCGGAGGGTGATTAATGACAAATTGTAGCTGTAACACATCGTTTAATCTATTTTCTGTTAAGGCTAATACAGGTCGTGAAAAATATATGGACTGCTCTTGAAGACGTATGGTCATACCGTTTTTATGAAGGAAGTTTTTATGCGATTGTATGGTATTCATAGGGTCAAATTGTTGAATCCTTCCTTTGCCTATCAGTGTTAGAAGGAACCCATTTGTTTTTTTAAAACTGCTAATTTCAAGCTCTTTATTCATTTCAGCTTCCTGAATAAGATCGTCTAAGGAAAATGGCAGATGCATTTTCTTTGGTGCTCTAGCTATTGGTTCAAATTCTTTTTGTAAGATTTCATAAATAGTTAGTTGATGTTCGAATAATTCTTCTTTCCATTGTGGAGAGAATTTCTCAAGTAATAAACAAAGAGCTAAACCTGAGGGATAGCAACTATGTCTTATTCTATTTGTCATAATAGAGTAGTCTGTTAATGACTTAATATAACGCTCAAGTACCAGTTCATCTGTTTGGTTGACGATATCTTTATATGCAAGGAATTCGATAAAAAACGCCGGTCCTTCAATTGTTTCAATACGGCTTTCATACTGTACCAACTCATTGTACTGCTCTTTTCTTTTTTCTCGCCAATATATGAAGGCTTGAATCGCTTCTCTTTGTCTATTGATATTAGTAATACGTAATGCGTGGTTAAGACACTCTCTTTCTTGGATTCTCCATTGAATATTTTCTCTTTCAAGAGGATAAGCAATTCCTACTAATTCATTGGGAAAACGCTTTTCTTTCTTATGATATTGATGGCAATGAAAAAGCTCATGAATAAGGGTGGCGTATACTTCCTCTTTATTAAGATTATTTATGTCGACAATGGCTGTTACTTCATTTTCGAAAATTATTGAGGTAGAGCCCGTAAATTGATTGTTCCATGGGAGTATGACTTCTTGACCATTAAAATGCGGATGATGATATAAACAAACAGACTCATGATCATAATAGGCATAAGGTGAAGCGATAAAATGTGGCCAATAGTTTGGGAGCATTGTATGAATGGTAGTCACTTCAGTTAATTGTTGGTTGATCATAATCATCTCCTTCATTAGAAGTATTAGTAAATGATAATATATAAACCTAGTGCAATAATAGATAGGATAATCAGGATAATATATATAAGTGAAAGGTTTCTACTGTTTTTCTTTGTAGAAGATCGATAATTGTCATCACTGCGACTTGTCAATAACAAAGTACCAACAATAGCAACAATGAGTAAAAAGATTATAATGCCGTATAATACAGTCATGAGGTTCTCCTTTTCTCATACTTATTCAATCATCTAGGGGTATCTAGTCAAATGTCTTTCTTATGATTATAATGGAAGAGGTTGTATTTTTATAGCTATAGATTGTCACTTCTTTTTGAAGATATTGTGAAAAGGTTTACTTAAAAAGTTATAAATACTTTTTTAGTGTTACAATATAATTGAAATTTCTTATGGAAGGGAAAGTTCCTCTTGTTATGGAGAAAGGTATTAGCATGAATAATTCAATGCAGCAACTCGAAAAGCGTCAACCAATTACAAGAATTCTAGCTGCTACCATTAAAACAGGGATTATTAAATCCAATTTGTTTCCGATGTTCGCAGGGTTAACGCTAGCCTTATATACGTATGATTATAGTATTTTAGACAAAATACCAGCAATATTATTTGCCTTATTTGGCTCTATTTTTATTATCGGCTCTGCCGGTGCCTTCAATAATATTTATGATAGAGATATTGACTCTATCATGGAGCGTACGAAGACTAGACCAACAGTAACAGGAGATATCACTACTAAATCAGTGTTAATTCTAGCGACAGTGATGGGATTAGTAGGTATTATTTTGTTATCATTAGCAACTCCGCTAGCAGGATTGCTCGGTTTTTTAGGTTGGTTTTTTTATGTTGTACCTTATACTATGTGGACAAAAAGAAGAACCATTTATAATACGGAAGTTGGGAGTATCTCCGGAGCAATGCCTCCTTTAATTGGATGGGCTGCTATTCATCCAGATATTTTACACCCGGCAATATTAGGCTTGTTCGTCATTCAAGTTATTTGGCAAATGCCACATTTTTATGCGATTGCCATTCGTAAACATGATGACTATAAAGCGGCAAATGTTCCGATGTTACCTGTTGTAAAAGGAATACGTCGCACCTATTTACAGACAAATGTCTATCTTGTTTTGTTAATTTTAACAAGCTTTTTATTTTGGCCATTAAGCCCTGGGTTAACGCTTGTATCATTGTTACTTGGTATTGGTTGGTTAATTCTTAGTATCTATGGTTATAAGAAGATGGATCCGAAGAAATGGGCAAACGCTTTATTCGCCTATTCACTTATCCATATGACAGTCCTTTTTTCAACGGTAATTATTTATTCTTTAGTAGGGATTATTTTTAATTTGAAGTAATTAAGTATGCGATCTTAGCATCATTTGAACTCGAACAATACAGTGTTCGAGTTTTTTTATTTGCTGTGCAAGTTGGGCAGTGGGCAGTTCGATGTTTGTTCTTTCCAGTTCGCATTTAGTGCATGTGATGATGATCAGAATAGGGGGGGGAGCGTGTCAAAAATTCATGTCGATGGTGAAAATTGATTGGAAAAGGTAAGAACCGCGTCAAAAACCCGTGTCGAGAGAAAAATTTGATAGGAAAAGGTAAGAACCGCGTCAAAAATCCATGTCGAGGGTAAAATTTGATAGGAAAAGGTAAGAACCGCGTCAAAAATCCGTGTCGAGAGAAAAATTTGATAGGAAAAGGTAAGAAACGCGTCAAAAATCCATGACGGTAGAAAAAATTAATTGGATACCTGACGAGTAGGCGACTAAAAGTAGTGTCAAGTCGCCGAGTTATTTTCTTTAACCATTATTTATAGATCAGATGCTACCGGATCCTTCAGGTGAGCGAATTGAATTTTTCATCAATACATGGTTAATGGCGTAAAAGTAGCGCCCTGACTTCCGAATGTTTTAAGGTTTTCTTTCTTCCTTCTGTTTAATATTAACGATTGGCAGCTTAGAGGTATAATTCAGCATTTCTATCAACTGTTCCGTCATATGAGTCGGACTATATTTAAAGCCTCCTTTTACCCAGGAAATAATAAGTCCATAGAGGCCATATACATGATAGTTTGTTAATAATTCATGATTAATGGCATTTGGGATATGATCAAAGCCAATTTCATCATAGGAAAGCTGTGTTAAAACGGAAATAATCTTATCTTGAAATCCGGAGAGTGCGTGAGAATGAATCATAACTGAATAGAAACTTCCGTATTGATATACATGTTCAAAAATCTTTACACTTGATGTTGTTAAATTTTCAATATGTAATTTTCCAATGCCGATATATGGTTCGCGATAGCTCCGAATAAGGTCATCTAGTATATCGTTAGTTAATTCTTCCAATAATTCTTCTTTCGTCTGAAAATGTTTATAAAAGGTGCCGCGATTTAAATCCGCTTTTTGTACAAGGTCAGTCACTGTGATTTTTTCAAACTCTTTTTCAGCCATTAGAGTAATAAGAGCATCTTTTAGCCCTTTTTTAGATTTATGAATTCTTCGATCATTTTTCATCAACAATTCACCTTCCCTTTGTTGATTAACTTTTATTAATATACAAGTGATAGCCAATGTATTTATTATTGAACAAATGCTATCTGTTTTGCATATTGTTACTTAAATTATAGAAGATTAAACTGAAAGAGTACAAACTATTTTGATAGCGCTTTAATGAAAGTGCATAAATGAAAGGGGTAATTTTCTATGAAACTAAAAGATCAAGTAGCCATTGTAACAGGTGCAGCATCTGGTATGGGAAAAGCAATTGCTGAGTTATACGCAAAAGAAGGTGCAAAAGTGGTTGCAGCCGATTTAAATAAAGAGGGTGTAGAAGCAGTTGTGGACACCATTAAATCAAATGGTGGTCAAGCAATAGCTCTTAGTGTGAATATTGCTAAATTAGATGAAGTTGAAGGAATGATTGATGCTGCGGTAAAAGAATTCGGTACGTTAGATATTCTAGTCAATAATGCAGGTATCATGGATGCAATGGAACCTGTAGGAGATATTACAGATGAAAAATGGGATCTTATCTTTGATATCAATACAAAAGGTGTGATGCGAGCTATGCGCAAAGCTATTCCGATTTTCCTCGAAAAAGGAAAAGGCGTGATTGTAAACACAGCTTCAACAGGTGGTTTAAACGGTGCGCATGCTGGTGCAGCTTACGGTGCATCTAAGCATGCAGTTGTTGGCTTAACAAAAAACACTGGTTTCATGTATGCAAAAGAAGGAATCCGTTGTAATGCTATTGCACCGGGTGGGGTGGCAACAAATATTGCGTCAGCCTTAAAACAACCAAATGAATTCGGAATGAGTCGTACAAGTTTAGCGTCTGCAGTCATGCCACGTGTTGGTACGCCGGAAGAAATTGCGAAAGTGGCTTTATTCTTAGCTTCGGATGAATCTAGCTTCGTGAATGGTACGGTCATTACTGCTGATGCTGGTTGGACAGCAGCATTCTAATATACTATTGATATTAATGGATATAATACTTGTTTAAAGAGGATAGTTGAGTATAGAAAATATGCTCAATCTATCCTCCCTTTGTACAACAAATGGCCTCATTTACAATAACAACCAAAATCATTTATGGTTGTACTAACGCTGTCTGTTGTTGGAGAACATAAATTTAGAAACTCTTTTTAAACCTCTATATACCCCTCTAAATAAGCTACAGCTTCTCCAGCTATTTTTACACTCTCACCTAAATCAGTACAATATAGTTTTCCTCCTCTTTCTGATAATTGTAATGCGATAAGCTTATCTTTATTCAATCTATCTTTCCAAAAAGGAACTAAAGTACAATGAGCAGATCCTGTAACGGGATCTTCGTCTACTCCAGCCTTTGGAGCAAAAAATCTTGATACAAAATCTACTTCTTTTCCTTTAGCTGTCACTATTACACCAAAACCATCTAATTTTTTTAGTTCATCCATATTTAATTCAAGAGTTAAAATATCCTGCTCTGTCTCAAATACTGCCATGTAATCTCTAGATTTATAGACCTCTTCAGGTACTTTACCTAAACCTTTAATCAAAGCTTCTGGGGGATTAGATTGTTTCCCTTTTCTTGAAGGGAAACATAAAGTATAAAGGCCGTCTTCATTAATAACCTCTAGAACTCCACTTTTAGTTGTAAACTTTATATTTTTTAAATTCTCATCTAAATATGAGTTTATGACATAAGCTGATGCTAATGTGGCATGCCCACATAAATCTATTTCTCCTTTTGGAGTAAACCATCTTAACTCATATTCATTCTCCTTTTTTACAAAAAAGGCTGTTTCAGATAAATTATTCTCATTTGCAATTTTTTGCATGAGTTCATCCTTGATCCACTCATTTAACGGACATACCGCCGCTGGGTTTCCTCTAAAACGTTCATTAGTAAATGCATCAATTTGATAAATCGGTATTCTCAATTCCAAAATCTCCTTTACAATGAGATACTTTTAAACATTCATAGAAATTTTATTACACCATTCATTTTAATTATAAATTATTCCTCAACTAATTTGCGCGGGGGAGTTTCTAATCAAACTGCTTATGGTATTTATAATTGAATAATAAAGATTGTCTTATTGTATTCGTTCATTCACAAAACTTTTGTCGAGACAGTATTAAAGCAATTTATTACCGGTTATCCCACTATTCACGTGGCATGTGATAAACTAAAAATATTCAAAATGGAGAGAAGTGTTCGAGATGAAACAGGAAGTAATTATTAAATATGTGCAGGTGACAAAATAATAGAGGTACGGGGGAATGTTAATTGGTATTAAATCATAGAGGGTTCGATGAATGGGCGAAGGATTATGATCAATCCGTAAGATTATCTGAGGGAAAAGAGGCTTATCCTTTTGCTGGTTATCAAGATGTAATTAATCTTGTATATCATATGGCAGGACATAAACCGTCATCAACCATTTTAGATGTAGGGTTTGGCACGGGGACATTAACAAAGCGATTGTACGATGACGGTCATAACATCTATGGAATTGATTTCTCAAAAGAAATGATAGCCATTGCTAAGGGAAAAATGCCTAACGCTAATCTTTTTCAAAAAAATATGGAAGAAGGTCTTCCATTCGAATTTGAGAAGGAAAAATTTCATACCATTATCTCTACCTATGCACTTCATCATGTAACAGATAGAAAAAAAATTGAATGGATTCAACAGCTCTCCTTTTCGTTACATGAAGGAGGGTCAATTATTATTGGAGATATTGCCTTTGAAACAAGAAGTGCGCATGATCAATGTAAAAACAGAAGTTATGAGGATTGGGATCATAGTGAATTTTATACCGTCTATGAGGAAATAAAGGAAGAATTAATAGCATTAAAGTTTAAAGTAGATTATAAGCAAATCTCTCATTGTGGAGGCGTATTATTAGTTCGACGTTAACTATATAACCCACTAAATTGAGAAAGGAATGAACCATGAATAAAAAGCAGAAGAGAATTGAGCAAATAACACGTTTGCATTCACCATTAAGATGTCCTATTTGTAAGGGAGATTTGAAGGTAGAAGACAATAGCCGACTAATCTGTAGCCACCTTCATAGTTTTGATATTACAAAGCAGGGCTATATCAACGTCCTAACTCATAAAGTAAACAGTCATTATGATAAGGAGTTATTTGAAGCAAGAAAACAAATCATCACAAAAACAAAACTATACAATCCGTTACAACAATTAATCATTTCGCATATAAAGGAGCTTAGTCCAGGACAGATGATTGCTGATGCTGGTTGCGGTGAAGGCTCGCATTTACATATGATCTTAGAAAAGCTAAATGTAACTGAGCAAAAGTATGTAGGAGTCGGTTTAGATATTGCTAAAGAAGCAGTTAAAATGGCAGCGGGCAATGATGATGAGTGGATATGGCTTGTTGGGGATTTGGCGAATCTACCCTTCACCGACCATTCTGTAGATGTGCTATTAAATATTCTATCACCTTCTAATTATCAGGAGTTTAAAAGGGTGTTACGAGAGGGTGGCATCGTAATTAAGGTTGTCCCCCGTCCTAATTATTTATTTGAGTTAAGAAGTGCGTTATCGAAAAATAATCACTATGATAATCAAGAGATACTACAATTGTTTAAAGAACATTTTCATGTTATCAGTCAAAAAAGTTTGCATTACACTGTAGAACTTAGTAGTGAAGAGAAGAAACAACTTGTAAAAATGACACCCCTCACATGGAGTGGGCAAGAAAATACGAAGAGGTTATTTATTGAGGGTGATCATAATCAAATTACGGTTGACCTTGAAGTGATCGTCGGAAAAATAAAATAAAATTGAAGCTGGGGGAAATACATTATAATCCCTGGATTTATTTAAACATTCTGCCTCATAGAGTCTAAATGAAGGGAGGAGGCAAGTATGCAAGATGAGATAATGGAAGCGTTAAGATTAAGAAAGCAAGGTGAATGGTTATTATCTAATCAGCTTTTTTTGAAGATGTTGGAATCTTTTCCCGATGATGCAAACCTTTTATACCAAAGTGCTTGGAGTTACGACTTGCTCGGTGAAGAAAGAAAAGCCGTGCCCCTCTATGAAAAAGCCATTCAAAAAGGATTGAAAGAGGACCTGGAAGGGGCTTATATTGGTTTAGGCAGTACACTTAGAACGTTAGGGGAATATGAAAAATCTAAAGCAGTATTAGAGGAAGGATTCCATCAATTTCCCCATAACGGAGCACTAGTGACATTTTTAGCGATGACTTTATATAACTTAGGGGAACATGAATTAGCGATGAATCATTTGTTGAGATTATTGGCTAATACTTCAAGGGATGAATCAATTACTGCTTATCAAGAAGCGATTCATTTTTATCGCGAGCAATTGAATAAAACATGGGAGTAGGTAAGCATCGAATGATTAATATAGCAGAGTTACAAAAAGAGGTTGGACAATTTAGTAAAGAAAAAGGCTTTGATAAAAACAGCGTCGAGGCTCGTGCACTCTTTCTAATGACGGAGGTAGGTGAAGTGGCAAAGGAAGTATTATCACTTTCATGGGAAGAGGATAAGGAAGTGGTGAAAGAACGCCTAGGTTTAGAGCTATATGATGTAGTATGGAATGTGTGCGAGCTAGCGAATAAATTAGATATAGATTTAGAGAAAGCCTTTGTACAAAAAAGTGAAATTAATCGCAGCAGAACTTGGGAATAAAAAAAGTGGTTGAATGAAAATCAACCCCTTTGAATAATTAGTAATGATCTTGAATCGTGAAACGAATGGAAAAGGTTGTCCCAGAAGAGTCTGTAGTAAAATCAATATTAGCATTATTTCTTTTGGCAATGGCAAACGAGATAGCTAGCCCTAGACCAGTTCCCTTTTCTTTTGTTGTAAAAAAGGGGGTAGAAATCTTGTTCATTACTTCAGGGGCAATTCCTGTACCTTCGTCTGTTATAGATAATACGACTTGACCACGATCTAAGTATGTACTGATATGTATAGATGCTTTCGCATGCATTGCATCTAAAGAATTATTTACCATATTAATAATTAATTGACGAATCTCGTTTTGATCTAAATTTAATAGTGGTAAAGGGTGCAGCTGAAGATGGATTTTTTTATTTTCTTTAATGGCTCTCGTCTCTAGCAATGGATAGATAGATTGAATAATTTCGTTGAGATGTTCCTTCTCTTTTCGACTAGGCTTATTCTTGGCCATATCTAGAAATTCACTAATAATGGAATTGACACGATCAATTTCATTAATCATTAATAGAAAAATTTCTTGGTATTTTAGTAAATCTTCATTTTTTTCTACTAACTGAAGAAAGCCTTTCACAGTTGTTAGTGGATTACGCACTTCATGCGCTACACCAGCTGCCATTTCCCCAATCAACCGTAATTTTTCATAATAAGCTCTTCTTTCATTTTCTTTCTTCGTCTCTGTTATATCCTGCATAATCACTAGAAGACCTTTTGTATCGGGTATTGTTTTCACTTTAAAATAATTAGTATTTGCGTATGAGAGGTCAAAACTAATCCCTCTTTGCTTCTTGTATGATTGATATAACTGTTTACATACTTTCCTACATAAATCTGGTATAGCCTCACAAATATTTCTGCCTAGTATTTCGTCTTTTACGATATTAAACATATTTTCTGCTGAACGATTAACAAATAAAAGTTGCATATCCTTGTTTAAATAATAGCAACCATCAGAAATATTTAGGAGTATCTGGTGGAGGTGAATATTATTTAATCGATTCTCTTCGGGCAAGATAGAAAAGTTCTTTGTCGTAGTCATCTGATGTAAAATCGCTCCTTTCAAATGATTGTTAGTTTAATAGAGAGGCTAAGAGAATTACTCGAAGCCTCTTTATAAAAACAATACTTCTCTATTCTATTGTGATGGAGTATAGACCAAATCCATTATTACTTGGCCCAATATATTGAATGGGGCTATTTTCATTAAGTAAATCTTTAGCCTCTATGGACGATTCAAATTGAATATTTGGTGTATTTAAAACAGACGTGAATGTCCAGTTATTATCTGCCGTAGGATCGATGGTGCCTTGCTCAAGAATGTAATCAATGATTACTTGTCTGTTTTCATCTGGATACATAGTAACTGATTGTTGGTTTCTTACACCTGGGAACTGCCCACTTGCGCGATAATTATTAGTCGCTACAATGAAGTTTTGCTCAAGATTAATCGGTGAACCATTATAGCTTAAACCTTTGATTCTATTCGCATTTTCATTGATCAACTTTCCTTCAGTATCATATTTGGCAGGCTCTGTTACATCAATTTCATAAGTGACTCCGTCTATCACATCAAAGTTATATGTTGGAAATTGCTCATTTATTAAAGGTTGTGTTTGTTCCTCACCAGGTAAGATTTGATTAAACTGACCAGCAGACATTTCTAACCATTCTTTTATATCAGCGCCGGTGATTTTAATGGCTGCAACCGTGTTTGGATACAAATATAAATCAGCGACATTTTTAATCGCTATCGTTCCTTCAGGTATATAAGTATAATAATTTGCTCCATTACGTCCGCCAGCTTTAAAAGGAGCTCCAGCAGATAAAATCGGAGTACCCTCTTCTGGTGTGCCAGCTAGTTGTTTTTCTAAATACCATTTCTGTGCATTTGTAACAATTTGAATGGAGGGATCATCTTTTATTAATGCAAAGTAACTATGAATATTGGCAGTCGTATTGCCAACAGGTTGTCTTACATATTCTAAAGTTTGTTCATGAGAAAGTTGGATGGCATCGAGTATGTCTGGATCGGCAATTGTATTGGTTTCGCTTTCTGAATTATATACGCTTCGCAATTCAGACTGGACATTGTTTACTTTCCAATGTCCAAAGGAAGTGGTAAGTGATAAATCAATGACACCTAAATGATTACCCCAGTTACCAGGCATAACAACGGGTACACCATTAATTGTTCCTTTCTCTTCATTCACTCCCGGTAAGTCTGAAAAGTCTCCTGGAAAGAGCTTATGGTTATGACCAGAAATAATAGCATCGATTCCTTTTACCTTTGTTAGCGCATATGTAGCATCTTCATCCATCTCTGCATAATTTTCCGTTCCCATTCCAGAATGAGCGAGGACAATAACTAGATCGGCACCGGCTCTTTTCATTTTAGGAATGGTTTCTTTAACAGATTGGACGATATCTTTCGTATAGACTTTCCCTTCTAAATTCGCTCTATCCCATTCAGTTATTTGTGGTGTCACAACACCAGTTACACCGATATTTAATAAGTGAGGAAATCCCCTCTCATCTCTTACTATTTTTCTAATGATTTTGTATGGCTGGAAATACTGCTTTTCCTTCCCTTTCCCTTTTTTTACTTGATAGACATTGCTGTTCACATAAGGGAAGGGGGCATCATTTAATGTTTCATTTAAAAATGATAATCCATAATTAAATTCATGATTCCCTACAGTAGCAGCATCATAATCTAGAAGCTTCATAGCTTGGAATACCGGATGTAATTCTCCAGGTTTGATCGGATTGATCTTAGCTTTATAATCCCCTAATGGATTCCCTTGAATCAGATCACCATTGTCGAAAAGAAAGCTATTGCTCTCCTCCGTCCTTGCTTCTTTAATTAATGTGGCTGTTTTTGCTAGTCCGAAATCCTCCACTTCTTTGTCTTGATAATAATCGTAGTTGGAAAGGTTGGTGTGAATATCAGTCGTCCCCAATAAGCGAATATCTACTTTGCTTTTAAAAGGATTTGGAAAATGATTCGTTTCTGCTGCCTCTGCCTGATAAATTCTTGGTAAAGAAGAAATTACGAGGATAATAGTAAGACATAAAAAAGTAATTTTCCTTATCAAAATCGACACAACTCCTCTGTATTCATTTTTTTATCTTCACTCGAAACCATATAATAAATAATCTATTTTTCAACATAATAGTAACTATTTTCTATTTTTTTTGATAGAGGAGAAAAGAAGGGTTTTTGTTATAGAATTTCCTTAGAATAACAAAGAAGAACAAGAATTTTTGTATAATGGGGGACTTTTATCGTGAGTATTTCCAAAAAAATAGTTCAAATGTTTTCTTCATTTCTTTTTCAGTGCATCATCACGATTACTTAGATTTTTTTGATGGAATTCAGTTTAGTTATTAATATTAACGATGTTCGAATGCAAAATATGATTCTAAGTAAAAGGAGAGGATATTTTAAAATGCCGTTGCATAGGATGGTAAAGTAGCTTTTACTGAATGATATATAAGGGGGTTGGACGAGCATGATGTATGATTGTATCATTATAGGCGGTGGTCCTGCGGGGTTAAGCGCAGCTTTAGTATTAGGTCGAGCAAATAGAACTGTACTGATACTTGATCATCATCGTCCGAGGAACCGATTTACCACCTATTCACATGGTTTTTTGACACGTGATGGCATAGAAGTAGAACAGTTTAGACAGACAGCTTATGAGGAAATCATGCATTACCCTTCTGTTACAATAAAAAATCATGAAGTAATCCATGCAAGGAAAAATGACCAATCTTTCGTTATAGTGACGTTAGATAAAGAAGTATTCGAAGGAAGAAAAATCATCGTTTCAACCGGAATTAGAGAAAGACTACCCCAAATTAAAGGATTAGCCTCTTTGTATGGAAAAAGTGTGCATAATTGTTTTTATTGTGATGGTTGGGAGTTGAGAGAGAAGAAAATTGCTGTTTTATACGATCATCTTGGTTCGCTACATTTGATCAAACTTATTCATCAAATAACTAAACATATAGTAGTATGTACTAATGGTTTTCCGATAGATAGTAGAACAAGGGATCAGTTACAAAGTAAACAAATCCTTATCATAGATTTTCCGATTAAGGAATTAGTTGGAGAAGCAGGAAGTCTTTCTGCTATACTCTTTACAAATGGTAGAACTGAAAGGGTTGATTCCCTTTTTGTCAGTCCAAGATGGGAACATAATGGCACCATTTTATATGGATTAGGCTGCAAGAAAGATGTAAATGGTAGAGTAGTTCGTGATACTCATAATCGGACGACTATATTTGGTGTGTATGCGACTGGTGACGCTGCATTTATATCTCCTTCTCAAGTAGCGATTGCTGTTGGCGATGGTTCGCGTACTGCTATAACAGTTTCAGGTGATTTGGCAAATGAGGATTTTAAATAAGATTTCATTTGGCTCACGTTTTTTGTAGGTTATTGTTTGTCCCCCTTTCATACCCTCCCACAATTTCTTCATAAAAAATAATCGATTCCTTACATTCTTTATTGTTATTTTTTTATTAAAGTACGAATTATTGGGACATATGTCCTTTTCAAAAAATGTTTGTTATCTTTAAATAAGAAAAGGAATGAAGAGGAGATGGGTGTTGGACATGAGTCGAGTGGACGTTCAGTTTTATATGGATAAATATAATCTGCACGAGGTGTTACCGGAAAGGCTGTATCCTCATCTGAGCTTGCATACTGTAGAAAAGGGAGAGCAGCTTTGTAGACAAGGAGAACAGGCGAAGGCATTGTACATCGTAGTAAAAGGAAAAGCAAAAGTATTTACAACATCTATGGAAGGAAAAACACTTGTACTTTCATTTCAAACACCGATTGAGTTGATCGGGGATATTGAATATATCCAAAACATTGATATTATCAATACAGTTGAAGCGGTATCCTCAGTAACAGTTATAAAAATCCCATATAAATTTCTCCGTAAACATTGCGAACAATATTCACCGTTTCTTATGTTTTTGCTAAAGGTTATTACGGATAAATTTAATGCAAAGTCAAATTTTTTAAAATTGAATGTGCTTTATCCAGTAGAAGTCAGACTAGCTAGCTATTTATTATCGCATTCATTTGATGAGGAACACTCATTAGTGACGGGTATGCATAGTACAAAAAATTTAAAAGATACTGCTAATCTCATTGGAACGAGTTATCGCCACTTAAATCGAGTGATTCAACAGTTTAGTGAACTTGGTTTAGTTGAAAGAAAAGACAAATGGATTCAGATTAAAGATTGGGAGGGCCTGCGGGAAATGGCTGGTTCGTCCCTATATGAATGAAACAACAGGAGAGGCTATATATGAAAAAGTATCAATATTTATTTTTTGATGTGGACGACACATTATTAGATTTTAGACATACGGAAAAAAGGGCATTAGAGCGTTTGTTTGAACAAGAAAATATCGTATTAACTGATGACATAAAAGGGGATTATCACCGCTTTAATAAAGGGTTATGGCATGCGCATGAACGGGGAGAGATTGGCAAAGAGGAACTTTTAAACACGAGATTTACCGAGTTCTTCCGACTTCATGGAAAGCAAGTAGACGGCTTAACAATGGAACGGAGTTACCGCAATTTCTTATCCGAAGGACATGAACAATTAGATGGAGCGCTTTCGCTTATTCAACAACTATCGACACAATATGAACTTTTTATTATGACGAATGGTGTAGCGCAAACGCAAAATCGCAGGTTACGTGATTCCGGGTTGTTTCCTTATTTTAAAAATATCTTTATCTCAGAAGAAACTGGTTTTCATAAGCCTATGAAAGCATACTTCGATTATTGTTTCCAGCGTATAGATCAGTTTAATTGTGGAAAAGCACTCATTATTGGTGATTCTTTAGTAGCTGATATAAAAGGTGGTCTTGCTGCTGGAATGGATGCTTGTTGGATGAATGTTGCAAAAGTAGCTAATGACACAGACATTACACCCACTTATGAAATCAATAAGTTAGTTGAGCTCTTACCTATATTAGAAAGGAGGGAGTTCATTGACTCATAATCCAAAGGGTAAAGAACGATTGATACTAGCATTACTTTTAGGGATGCTAGCGACATTAGGACCATTAAATATAGATATGTATTTACCAAGCTTTCCGAGTATTGCTTCGGACTTAGAGACATCGGCTTCTATGGTCCAATTGAGTTTAACGGCTTGTTTAATTGGTTTGGCTTTTGGACAATTGGTGATTGGACCGATTAGTGACGCAAAAGGAAGGAGAAAACCACTTTTAATTTCTATTCTACTTTTTGCTGGTGCCTCTTTTTTATGTGCAGTTGCCCCTAATATTACAACCCTTGTTATTGCAAGATTTTTGCAAGGAGCTACTGCCTCTGCGGGAGTTGTCTTATCGAGAGCGGTTGTTAGAGACACATTTAGTGGAAGAGAACTAACGAAATTTTTTGCGCTATTGATGGTCATTAATGCGGTTGCCCCGTTAGTCGCTCCCATTGCAGGGGGAGGCATTTTGCTTTTTCCTTCTGCGAGTTGGCATTGGATATTTATAAGCTTAGGAATCATAGGTTTAATCATTTTCTTAATTGTATTTTTAAAACTTAAGGAATCCTTACCTGTAGAGAAGCGTAGACCAAGCTCTTTGAAATCCACGTTTCGGACAATGGCAGAGTTGAGTACAGACCGTTCTTTTATTAGCTATGCTTTAATCGTTGGTTTTGTTCATGGAGGAAGTTTTGCTTATGTCTCAGGTACACCGTTTGTTTATCAAGGGATTTATGGTGTTTCACCGCAAGTATTTAGTATTCTATTTGGCATAAATGGACTTGCAATTATAACCGGGAGCACCATCGTAGGTCGTTTAGGTGGAAAAGTGACAGAGAAAAAATTGTTAAAAATCGCGGTCACAGTCGCTGCATCGTCGACATTATTCTTACTTTTGATGACGATTATAAAAGGACCGCTTGCATTAATTGTCATTCCAATCTTTATTTATATGCTCTCAATGGGAATGGTTTTGACAAGTTCGTTTACATTAGCAATGGAATTCCAAGGACATCGTGCAGGCAGTGCAAGTGCCATTTTAGGAATGCTTCCTCTTGTGGTAGGAGCGACGGTTTCTCCATTAGTAGGGTTGAATGAATCAACAGCTATACCGATGGGAGCCATTTTGTTCGTTACATCCTTTATTGGTTTTACCCTCTTCTTCACTGTTGCCAATCGTGATGAAAAGACACAAATAAATGTATAGAAGCATAGGATGAATCATTCATCTGAACAAATTGGACTGCATCTCAATTGTTAGAATCTAACAAATGGAGGTGCAGTTTCTTTATGGACAAATGATAGGAAGAATATGGAGGGGAACTCTTCTTATTTAGAATTTGAGCACCTATTTAAAAAGTCATGGAAAATCTGCACAGATTGAACTTGTATTGATTAATCAATAGTTACTAAAAGGTATAAAGTGGGTAGGTAATGGAGGAGTTAAGTAGGTTTAGGGCATAGGAAATTAGAAGTTTTCTTTGTCATAGAAACATCTATGGATCAAATAAATGTCTCGCTCAAGCAATAAAAGGACAAGTTTTTTAAAGACTACGGATTCTAGAAAGTTTTTTTGACATTGGGAAACCATCACATTTAATCGACAACTTGATCAGTATCGATCACTTCTTGCAAAAGAGAGATATGTTCATCGATAATATGAATTCTTGGATCTTGGGGGTTAGTAATATGTTTTTTCATATCTTGCAAAAAATGCAATTCTCTTTCCATCAATTGTCTTTCTATTGAATCAAGCATATATGAAAACTCCTTTTTAATGAAAAATAATAGAGGTTGTCCCTTCTTTCTATTATTATATGCACGGCAGTCTATTATATACATTACATTATTGCCACCTTTATTATTATACCTATATTTTTTTCCTAGATACAGTGCAAATTTCCTGATTGATAGTGAAGAAAGAGAACTTCATTTAATTTTCAATTTTTCTTTAAGTAAAGAAGGAGTATTTCAATCAGAGCAGGAATGAGTATAGTTTAAGTAATAATAGAGAGGAAGATGTGAAGTGAATCAAGTTTTATTAATAATTGATGCACAAGAAGCATTAATTGAGGGGGAAAACGGTCAAACGCCCGTCTATCAAAAAGAGCAGCTGATTACTACAATAAATATATTAATTGAACAAGCGGAGAAAAATGATATTGACGTTATATTTGTAAGAGATCTAGATGTAGGCGGTGGGAGTGGAGATGGCTTTCAAGTACATCACTTAATTAAGGTACCTGAAAAATCTTCCAAAAAAATGTTTAATAAACTTGCGACGAATGCTTTTTACGAAACTGGTTTATTAAATTACTTAAAAGAGAGGAATATTCAACATCTAATTATTGCAGGATGTCAAACGGAATATTGTATTGATACAGCTGTCCGATATGCAACTGTTAATGGTTTTGATGTTACTTTAATTAAAGATGGACACTCGACAATTGATTCAACAGTTTTACCTGCTGAGAAAATAATTGCTCACCATAATCAAACCCTTCATGGTCACTATAATGTTGATCATTTTTCAGTCGTAAGAGGTAGTCATGAAGCTGTCTTTATCCCACCTCACAATGAATACAGGAAGGAGTGGGCAGTTGAGCAAGAGCAACTAAAATAAGAAACTTATCCTTACTGAGTTGCCAAGAGAGTCTGCCCTACTAAATATTTGTTGAGCAGACTCTCCTAGTCAAACATCGCCGACTACCATTGTCATATGTTGAGGTAAGATAGAAATTGAAGTGGGTGTTTCGGCAATTAATTCTCCATCACAATCAATTTTTTGAATTGGTTGAGCTTCTATCTTTAATGATTTTGTTCGGAAATAGACGATTTCATCATTATTTTTATCTGGATAATCGTCTTTTACTTGTGATTGGAACCAGGTCCAAAAATTTTGCATACTGGCTTGTTTAATAATTAACACATCAAGTAAGCCATCTTGGATATTTGCTTGAGGAAAGAAGGATTGCATACCGCCTAAATAAGAACCATTTCCTATTACCATCATGACAGCATCATCATCATAGGTGCAATGATCACTTTCAATTTTTAAATGGAAGACTTCGTTTTGAAAAATAAGCTTAGACGCTTGAATATAGTAAGACATTTTACCAAGTTTTTTACTATTATTATCCATTTGCTCTGATACTTTTGAAATTAAGCCAATTCCCCAGAAGTTCAAAAAGTATTGATTATTAAAAGTACCGATATCTATTTGTTTTATCTTTTTTTCTTTAATCTGTTTAGCGGCTAATATTGGTTCTTGACTTATGCCAATGGTTCTTGAAAAATCATTACATGTGCCTCCAGGTAAGATAGCAAATGCTGGTCTCTCTTGCAATGGTGCTAATGCATTGACTAGTTCAAAGATTGTTCCATCTCCGCCAGCGCCGATAATTAAATCCACTGAAGACGCAAGTTTTTCCACGTATTTAGCGCCGTCACCCTCCTGTTTTGTTTGATATATTTTCACATTTGTAAAAGTTTCTTTTAATTCTGTTTCAATTTCTTCAATTTGATTCATTAATTTCTTGTTCCCTGCATTAGGATTTAAAATAATCGCTACAGTATTCATAACTACATTCCCCCTTTCATATGTACATACTTCCCGTTTTATTTGTAAATGTAGCATGAAATAGAAAAAAATATATTATTAATTCGAGATATTTTACTTGAAGATAAATCATTTGAGTGGTAAAGTGATAAATATAACGAGGTGACTTTAAAAATGAAAAAGCATACTTTAGGGTCTTTATTATGGATGAGGATAGCTAGATTTACACATCAAAGTAACTTATTATCTAATGAATTTTTAAAAAAATATCAATTAACTGCTTCCCAATTTGATGTTCTTACACAGGTAGCAGCTTACGAACCCATTACCCAACAAGAGCTAGCTGATAAATTAACCGTAAGCCAAGGGGGGGTATCTAGAATGCTTTCAAAACTAGAAAAAGAGGGATTGATTATAAAAGAAGTAAAATGGAAAACAAAAAAAATTTCTCTTACAGCAAAAGGGAAGACAAAACTAGCTGCTGCATATGAGGCTCAATTACATTTTCAAACCTCCTTTTTTGATGAATCACTATCACAGGATGAGCAGAAGATTCTTTATCAGTTATTATCAAAACTACAAAAAAATAGTGATCAGAAGAAAAAATCCATTATATAGGAGAGGATTAAATGACGTACATTGCAGGTCATCATCATACATCGATGATTACAAAGGATGCGAATAAAAATAATCATTTTTATAAGAATATACTTGGTTTAAGACGGGTTAAAATGACTGTAAATCAGGATGATCCCTCTATGTATCATCTGTTTTTCGGAGATGAAATCGGAAGTCCAGGCACAGAATTAACATTTTTTGAAATACCGATGGCAGGTAGAACCCATAAAGGAACAAATAGTATTACCCGCATTGGATTACTTGTTCCATCCTATGAGAGTTTACTGTTTTGGTCTGAACGTTTTAAGCAATTAAAAGTAAAACATGGAGAAATTACAGAATATACGCAACGCCCCAGTCTATCATTTGAAGATCCCGATGGCTTGCAATTAGTGCTTATTGTTTCTGAGCAAAGCCTGTCATTTTGGAGAGGTTGGTCTCAATCACTTATCCCTAAGGAGCATCAAATTATGGGCATGGGCCCAGTTGAAATGACAGTGAGAAGACCCGAGAAGTTACAGGACACGCTAGTGAATATGTTTGGCTACTCTATTTCTTATCGAGAAGAAAAATTAACGGTCTATCAATCATTAGCAGGAGAACCGTTCGGAGAAATTGTGGTGATTGAAAAAGATGGACCAGATGAGAGACCAGGACGAGGCAGTGTTCATCATTTAGCAATCCGAGTAAAAGACGAAGAGGAACTGAAATATTGGGAAAGTAAAGTAAGAGAAAAAGGTTTTTTAACAAATGGTATTATCGATCGCTATTATTTTAAAAGCCTATACTTTAGAGAATCTAATGGTATCCTTTTTGAAATTGCGACAGATGGTCCCGGGTTCACAATTGATACCGATCTCGTGCATTTAGGAGAAACTTTAGATCTTCCGCCATTCCTCGAAGAACGCCGAGAAGAAATAGAAAAGATGCTTAAACCTATAGAGGAGAATGAATAATGGAAAAATACCGGATAAATAAAGAGAATGGTCTGGAGTTCGGCTTGTACTCATTGGGTGATCACATTCCTAGTGCTAAAACAGGCAAACGAATATCCGCGCAAAAGAGACTAAATGAAATCATTGAGGCAAGTCAATTAGCTGAAGAAGCAGGTATTGATGTATTTGGCCTAGGTGAGAGCCATCAAACTTATTTTACAACTCAAGCACATACCGTTGTACTTGGTGCGATTGCCCAGGCAACGAAAAAAATAAAATTATCAAGTTCAGCAACAGTATTAAGTGTATCTGATCCTGTTAGGGTATATGAGGATTTTGCTACAATTGACTTGCTTTCAGGTGGCCGTGCTGAAATTGTCGCGGGTCGAGGTTCTAGAGTAGGAGCTTATCAATTATTGGGTATAGACTTGGCTCATTATGAAGATATCTTTGAGGAAAAGTTGGCTTTATTAAAGCAACTGAATGAGGAAGAAAGGGTGACATGGTCGGGAAGATTCCGTGCGCCATTAGATAATGCTGAAGTGCTTCCACGACCTCTGAATGGTTCACTTCCTATTTGGAGAGGTGTTGGCGGTCCACCAGCTAGTGCCGTTAAAGCAGGTAAAATGGGCATTCCAATGGTATTAACAACATTAGGTGGTCCAGCAGATAATTTCAAAATATCGGTAGATGCTTATCGCCAGACGTTAGAGGAGAATGGATTCCAAGCCAACCAATATCCAATTGCAACAACGAGTTTGTTTTATGTTGCAGATACAACTAGAGAAGCGCTTGAAGGAATGTATCCTTATCTAAATGGTGGCTTTCAAGCGATCAGAGGTGGAGGGGGTTACCCTATTCAGCAATTCACACAAGCGCCGGATGTAAGGGATGCTTTAATGGTTGGGAGTAAGCAGCAAATTATTGAGAAAATCCTCTATCAATATGAATTATTTGGGATGCAAAGGTTTTTAGCACAAATCGATTTTGGTGGAGTACCTTTCGCTGATGTAATGAAAAATATAGAGATTATTGGGAATGACATTATTCCAGCAGTGAAGAAGTATACAAGAGAAGAAGAAAAGTCGTCCGAAAGTTAATAGAAGCAAAGAAGCCACCCTATTGAAGGTGGCTTCTTTTTATATCTTATCAGTATCGATAATATTCATCTCTTTTATATGATTTTTTGCCTCTTGATCACCTAATTGATAGATCATCTCATAAAGACGCATCAAAATTTGATCATATTCAGGGTTAGGCGATTTTTTATGATACTCAAGAAAAGGAACTTGAGCTCTAGCAAAGGTTTTTAACTCTGCATTATAGTTCTCATCTAAAAAGCGGTTTAGCTCAGCAATTTCAGCACCTGTTGCATATACTCTAAACTGCCAATCATGACCATCCATTGTGTCAAGTATTGTACCGTTTTCAAGGTTGATATAGTAAGCTTCTCTATTACCGTCCATTTAAACCTCTCCTTTTTCTCGGATAGTCATGTTATTCCCTGTTGGACTTGTAGATAAACAAACTATTAAATAACTATTTTTATTAGTATGCCATTGAATCAGTTGTTTTTAACTTAATTGTTCTAAATATCGGTATAATGTAGATTTACTGATCCCTGTTTGTTCTTTAATTTCTAATAAAGTGAAATTTTTTGTTTGATACATTTCGATCGCTTTTTTAACATTCTCATCAGGCTTTTTTGGTCTACCACTCGATTTTCCATTTTCTTTTGCTTTTGTTAATCCCCTTCTGGTATTTTCACTGATTACGTCACTTTGAAAGGAAATAAGCTTATTTAACATTGGTAAGAAATGCTTACCCGTTTCATCACTTGTATCGATTTCTTCATGTATTGCTTGGAAAAAGATTTTTCGCTCATCTAACTCATTTAATAATTCTGCGAGATGATTAGTGGAGTCAGCCAATACGTTCAGTCTAGCGACAATCACTGTATCACCTTTTTGCAAATGGTTTAATAAATCCTTTAATTTATTTCTTCTTTTTGGTGAGGTATGTGCTTCTTGAAAGTATATATCGCAATCTTTTAAGTAAGTATATTGCTCATCTATATCTAAATCATGTAGAGGTCGTAAATATCCCGCGAACATAATCATTGCTCCTTTTCTTCTTAAAATGAATAAGAACTAATAGTTGCATACGTAATTAAAGATATCATATCACATCACCTGAAAATTTCTTGATATGACATAATTAATCCCAAAAACGTTCCTTTATGAAACTTTTTGTGTTAAAATCTTCTCATTGCCTAAAAAAAGACGTGAATGAGGTGTTTAGGATTGATCACATGGAAAGAACAGTGGTTTTCAAATATTAGAGGAGATATTTTATCAGGCATTGTAGTTGCACTCGCACTTATCCCAGAGGCAATCGCCTTTTCTATTATAGCTGGTGTTGATCCAATGGTAGGGTTATATGCATCTGTTTGTATTGCTATTATTATCTCTGTTACAGGTGGGAGACCCGGAATGATATCTGCAGCAACTGGAGCAATGGCACTCTTAATGGTTCCTTTAGTAAAAGAATACGGTTTGGATTATTTACTTGCTGCAACTATTTTAACAGGAGTCATTCAGTTTTTATTCGGTGTATTTAAAATAGCTAAGGTAATGAAATTTATCCCGAGAGCAGTCATGATGGGGTTTGTTAATGCACTTGCCATTCTCATTTTTATGGCTCAGGTGCCCCATATTTTAGGAGAGTCTTATATGACTTTCATCTTTTTAGCTATTACTCTTTTAATTATTTATATTGTACCAAGATTTATCAAGGTCATACCGGCTCCACTCATTGCGATCGTTTTCCTTTCAGCAGCCGCTATCTTTTTTCAAGCTGATATGAAAACGGTCGGGGATTTAGGAGCGATTTCACAAACATTACCAAGCTTCTTCATACCGAATGTCCCATTTAATTTAGAAACATTGATGATTATACTCCCCTTTTCTGTTGCTTTGGCAATTGTTGGGTTGCTTGAGTCATTATTAACTACTCAAATTGTTGACGATATGACTGATACTGTTGGAGATAAGAATAAAGAAGCAAGAGGGCAAGGGATTGCTAACTTTGTAACGGGTTTCTTTGGGGGAATGGCAGGTTGTGCAATGATTGGACAATCCGTTATCAATGTGAAGTCGGGTGGTCGAGGACGTCTATCAACGCTTATAGCTGGACTTGTATTAATGTTTTTAATCCTTGTGTTAGGAGGAGTCGTTGTCCAAATTCCAATGCCTGTGTTAGTAGGTATTATGGTTATGGTCTCTATAGGTACCTTTGATTGGTCTTCTTTTGCTTATTTGAGAAAGGCACCATTATCTGATTCGTTAGTGATGTTAGTTACAGTCGGGATCGTTGTGTACACACATGACTTATCTAAAGGTGTTATTGCAGGTGTCATATTAAGTGCTATATGCTTCGCAGCGAAAATATCAAAGGTAAAAATAACAAAGACAATCGACCACACAAATTGTTTAACAAATTATCAGGTTCAAGGCCAAATATTCTTTGTCTCTGTTGATGCTTTTTTAGAAAAAATAGATTTTGACGTAAAAAAAGAGACGATTGTATTTGATTTCACTCAAGCTCATATTTGGGATGATTCAGGTGTTGGTGCGTTGGATAAAGCGATCTTGAAGCTCAAAGAAAACGGAAATTCCGTTAAAGTTCGAGGTTTAAACGATGATAGTGAACAAATAGTTAAGCGATTAGCTGTCAGTCAACATGAGATACAAAAGAGTTAGGTAAACTATATCATCATTTAAGATGTGTAAAAAAGTTGCGAGGTGCTCGGCACTCGCAACTTTTTAATTGTAGAAAGTAATGATAAGTTTTTTTCCCTTATCTTTGAGTTAAAAGATAATTCATAATTATTTTTTAATGAATGATTTTCATTCATTATTTCTAAAATCTATTGTCGTCACTAATCACCCCATGATAAAATGCAGTGGTGCCTCAAATGGAGAGCGAATTGAATGATGGAGGATAGAAGCCATGAAAAAATATATATGGGATAGTATTGTCATTGTCTTTGGTGCGTTTCTTTTTGCATTAGCTATTAATCTGTTTGTCATCCCGAGTGAACTTAGTGAAGGCGGAGTTACTGGATTGACAATTATATTCTATTATCTTTTTGAATGGTCTCCAGGATTAGTGAGTTTCATATTAAATGCCATTTTATTGATTGCAGGTTATAAATTTTTAACGAAACAAACCGTTATATATACGATTATTGCTGTTATTTCGCTTTCTCTTTCCTTACATTTAACTGAAGGGTGGAACATTGATTCGAATGAGATATTAGTTAATGCCATTTTTGGAGGAATATTCTCTGGAGTTGGTATCGGATTAATTATTCGTGTTGGTGGTACTACAGCTGGAACAACCATTCTTGCGAAGATGACAAATAAGTTTTTAGGATGGAGTATTAGTTATAGCTTATTATTTTTTGATATTCTTGTTGTCTTAAGTTCTTATTTCATTATTGGTGCAGAGAAAGTAATGATTACACTTATTATGTTATATGTCGGTACAAAAGTGATGGAGCTTATTATTGAAGGATTAAATCCTAAAAAGGCTGTCACAATTATATCAAAAGAGTCAGACACGATTGCCCAACAAATCAATCAAAAACTCGACCGTGGAGTAACAGTAATGAACGGAAGAGGATATTATACAAAGCAAGCAAAGGAAGTACTATATATTGTCATTAGTAAACAAGAAATTATGAAATTGAAAAAAATTGTTTTAGCAACGGATCACACGGCCTTTGTTGCCATACATGATGTACGCGATGTGTTTGGTGAGGGGTTTGGAGATATGTCAAAAGGATGAGAAGTCGGCGATGAGCTGGCTTTTTCTTTTGGAAAGTTGAAAGTCTATAATATGTTGGAGTATTAGAGTGTAACCATTTAGAATATGATTCTCAAAAAAGGAGAGACTACGGCTCTCAGGAGAAGCGTAGTTACCTCAAGTGGCTTAAAAGAAGTCAAACTTGTTGAAAAAGCAGAAGAGCTTAGCGCAACCGTCTTATATAACCGTCATTTAGAACACTAAAAGGAAATTGACTTTTCTATAGAGACGAAAGTGGCATATATTTGCAAATTGAAAAGATGAGCTAACTGATAGGCAAATTCGGCGTGAATCATGTAGAATAGGAGGGATGGTGTTTTATTCGAGATATTATAGAAGGAGAAAGAAAATGACAGAGAAGATAAATGATTTACAACAAGTCGAGATCAAGCCTTTGCCGATTGCAATTGTGTTAATGATTGCTGCTTTTATTGGATTATTTAGTGAAACGGCACTTAATATGGCTTTTACGAATATTATGGTGGACTATCAGATTGAACCTCATGCGGTTCAGTGGCTGACAACAGGGTTTTTATTAGTACTTGGTGTTTTAGTACCAGTTTCGGGATTACTTATTCAATGGTTCAGTACGAGGCAATTATTCGCTGCTTCCCTTATATTCTCGATTATTGGTACATTGATTGGCGCGTTATCAATCAGTTTTCCTATGCTATTAATATGTCGTGTGATCCAAGCGATAGGGACAGCATTGCTATTACCATTAATGACGAATGTGATCCTACTTATTTTCCCTGCGAATAAGCGTGGAAGTGTGATGGGACTTATGGGCTTAGTCATTATGTGTGCACCTGCTATCGGTCCGACCATTTCAGGGTTATTAATTGATCAATGGGGATGGCATTCTATATTTTGGTTATCATTACCTATATTAATCATTACTTTAGTTGTTGGAATGGCTTTTATGCAAAATGTTTCTACCATTACGAAGCCCCGAATTGATTTTGTTTCATTGTTATTATCGACGATTGGTTTTGGTGGCGTTGTATACGGGTTTAGTAGTGCAGGAGAGGGAAATGGTTCGTGGGTTAGTCCTTTGGTACTCTTACCAATTGTAATTGGTGTAATTAGTTTATTGTTATTCTCTATCCGCCAGTTACGTAGCCCAGAGCCAATGCTCGATTTACGTGTTTTCGCTCATCCAATGTTTTCTTTAGGAACCATTATGGTTTTCTTATGTATGATGATGATTTTATCGTCTGCTATCCTATTACCACTCTACTTAAAAGGTGGATTATTACTAACTGCACTAGCAGCAGGTCTTGTATTACTACCAGGTGGTTTAATTAACGGTTTAATGTCTCCAGTTACAGGGCGACTTTTTGACCGGTTTGGTCCAAGGTATTTAATTATACCTGGTTTCGTTTTAACAACGATTATGACCTTTTTATTTACTAGAGTAACGACGGAAACGAGTTCAGCTTTGATTATTTTCCTTCATACGGTGATGTTAATCGGCGTGGCGATGATTATGATGCCAGCTCAAACGAATGGATTAAATCAGCTGTCAAGAAGGCATTATCCAGATGGATCCGCTATTATGAATACACTATCGCAAATTGCTGGTGCTATTGGTACTGCCGTTGCTATTAGTTTAATGGCAGCAGGCCAATCCAGCTATATACCTAAAGAAGGTATGGCAAATACAGCTATCGCAGCTGAAGCACTAACAACTGGTGTTCAAACAGCGTTTTATCTTGGGCTAATTGCTTCAATCATCGGACTGGTTTTATCTTTCTTTGTAAAAAGAGTATATGTTGAGGATGAAACAAAATAAAACTCGCCATTTGGCGAGTTTTTTAACTTTGATTTACTATAATTGTTCTACTGCATGCGGTTCTAAGATGACTTCGATGTTATTGCGTACAGCTTTAGAATACGGACAAGTTTCATGCGCTTTATGAACCAGTTTTTCTAATGTCGCTTGATCGGTTCCTTTTGCTTTAATATTTAATTTCACTTGTAAGCTATAGCCTTCTTTTTCATCCTTAAAGAGACTGACATTGCCAATTACTTCCGTATCTATCGGTGTCCGATCCATTTTAGATACACCTTGCAGGGCACTTTCAAAGCAAGCAGCATATCCTGCAGCGAATAATTGTTCTGGATTTGTCGCTTCGGGCATTTCTTTCGCTCTAGGTGTTCCTGGCATTGCTATTGCGACATTAAAGTTACCATCCTCCGATACCGCTGTACCTTCTCGACCACCACTTACTGTAACTGTTGCTGTAAATAATTTCTTAGCCATTTGGATCGTCTCCTTTTTAGAAATAGATTGTACTATATATATAACCTTTTTTTTAAGAGTTACACATTTTTTTTAAATCTATTCAAAAAAATGAGGGTTTAAGTTTGGCTCTTTCTAATAAATGTTTTGACCTCAGGAGGCGTATAAGTATAAAATTGCTGAATTAAATCAGCAGGACTCTCGCTAACTAGTGCCATTTTTAAAAATTTGTCCTGTAAAAATTGTTGTTCATTCATATGAGCAATCAGTGAAATTAAGAGGTCAAAATAGTGATCAATATTGAGGATACCAATAGGTTTTTGATGTAATCCTAACTGTCCCCAAGTAAATACTTCAAAAAATTCTTCTAATGTTCCGCAGCCACCTGGAAGCATAATAAATCCATCGGCAAGTTCTTCCATTTTATGTTTTCTTTCATGCATAGAATCAACGATGACTAGATCACTTAAGTTCGGATGGGCAATTTCTTTATCTTGAAGGAATTTAGGAATGACACCAATTACTTTTCCGCCGTTGGCTAATGTACTATCTGCTACTGCCCCCATTAAACCAATACTTGAACCGCCATATATGAGTGTGATGCTTCTTTTAGCTAATTGCTCTCCTAAAACCTGTGCCCCTTTCATATAAGAGGGATGTGCCCCTTGGCTTGAACCACAAAAGACTGCGAGTGCTTGCAAATTTTTCTACCCCCTTTTTATTTAATGAAGTATACTTATCTAAAGTATAGCAAATATTCTTATAAAATTTGAAGCGGCAGGTGGACCTATGAATGGTGTCGACATCATTACAGATTGTATGGCGACAAATTTTGAAATACAAAAGGTACAAACAGTACATCGGTTGAAATTGGCAGAATTTTGGGGCATTAAAGAAGGCGATCGTGTTTTAGAAATAGGTAGTGGCCAAGGTGACACCACAGCAGTACTAGCTTATTTAGTCGGTGAGGAAGGGTTTGTTCACGGTATTGATATTGCTTCTCCTACTTATGGAACCCCTATTACACTCGGTGAATCCATATCTTATTTGTTAAATTCAAAAATTGGCAAACAAATTCATATCGATTTCCATATGGATTTATTATCTGACCAAATTGAGTTCTTGGAAAAATCTTTTGATCATATCGTTTTTTCACATTGTGCATGGTATATGAACTCAATTGAGGAGTTTGCCGCATTAATGAAAAAAGTGAAAAAATGGGGAAAGAACTTATGTTTCGCTGAGTGGGATACGAGAATAAGTGTGGTTGAACAGTATCCACATTTATTATCCGTTCTTATTCAAGCCCAATATGAGTCTTTCAAAAAAGAAAGTGATGCTAATATTCGTACATTGTTTACCCCATTTGATATACAAAAAGTGGTGAGAGAGGCAGGCTGGGATATAGAGAAAGAACATATTATTTTCTCACCAGAGCTGCAAGATGCAAAATGGGAAGTGACTAAATTAGTAAGGGACTTGCATACTGAGTTAGAGCAATTAGGAGAAATACCTGAAAAGCTAAGGTCGCTTATCTTGTCACAAATGTCCATGTTAGAAGATTTTCGCGTGACGAATGAAATCACGCCATTATCTGTTTATGCGTTTACAGCTAAATAGCAATTGGACCGAATGAAATTTCTGTACTTAATATAGGTGTTTGTATTAGACAACTTATCACCTTCCAACATACCTTATTAAGGAATAAAACAGAATGGAGGTCTTAGCGTGAGCTATAAACAATGGAATAACCCAAATCAGGTGGCAGGTGCGCAATCGGGTGCACAATTGCCTCATCAAGTGGCAGGTGCGCAAACAGGTGCACAATTGCCTCACCAAGTAGCAGGTGCTCAAACTGGTCCATGGGGTGGTCAACCGCAATTCTTATCCCCATCTCATTCACCAGCACAACAAGGTCCAACTCAAGTTTCTCCAACTCAGCAATATGTAAAGCCGAATTATTCAAACACAAATATCAATCATGTACACCCTAGTCATACTACAAATGTTAATAAACACTGTATTACGCACAAACATTACTTCCCACACACTGAATCCGTTGTAAATGAGTGTAAAGAACAACATATCATGTGTGGTCAGCCTTACAACCCTTGTCAAACAGGCGGTTGGGGTCCTAAAAGACCTTGGTAAATTTTTTTGAGAACTGTCATTAATGGCAGTTCTTTTTTATTTTTCTTATATTTTCTTGATAGTGATCAAAAGGTTATTACAAATAGTATTCACGTTGACTTTACAAGGTACATAAAATGATGTATAGTTGGTTACACGAGTAATCAACCTATCAACTAGGTAGGAAGGGGTTAAAAGTGAAATCAGTCTTTGATGATTCTAAGCCAATATTTCAACAATTGGCGGAAACGATAGCAGATGATATTGTTGATGGTCACTTAAAAGAGGGAGATCAAGTACCTTCGACGACAGAGCTTTCTCAGTTTTATCAAATCAATCGAGCAACAGCACAAAAAGGTTTAGGGCTTCTTGTAGATAAGGAGCTGGTATTTAAACAGCGAGGTGTTGGTATGTTTGTAGCGAAAGGAGCGAAGGCGTTGTTATTAAAAGAAAGGCAAGCAGATTTCTATAAACAATATGTGCTACCTATGTTAGATGAAGCGAAGCGCATCCATTTAAAAGAAGAAGAAATTCTTCGACTTATAAGGGGGGGGAATAATGATTAAGATTCAAGGGATCGATTTTAACTACGGATCCACACTTGCTTTAAAGAATGTAAACTTAGTAGAAGAAGAGCCCATTATTATGGGACTTTGGGGTCGGAATGGCGCAGGTAAAACGACATTAATGAAGCTGTTGGCAGGTTTGGAGAAACCCAAAAATGGCGTCATTGATATTCATGGAATCTCGCCCTACAATCATTCAGAAGGGATGAAGTATATTGCTTATATGCAGGAAAATCATCCGTTTTCTGAGTTTTGGAATGTGAAAGATGCATTAATGTTTGGAGCGTATTTCAATCCAAATTGGGATCAGCAATATGCTGAAGAGCTGGTGGAATTATTTGAATTACCTAAGAAGAAGCTGATAAGGAAATTTTCTAAAGGGATGCAAACAATGATAAAAATCGTCATTGGCTTGGCTAGTAAGGCGCCAGTAACAATTATGGATGAACCGACAAATGGGTTAGACGCATTTAGAAGAAAACAATTCTATGATGTATTGTTAGAGACATATGAAGACCATCCACGTTTGTTTATACTTTCCTCTCATCATATAGAGGAAATTGAACCACTATGTGAGAAAATAGCTGTTATTCATAACAAAACATTAGCTAGTTATACCGATACGGAAGAGTTAAAGCGAAGGGGGCTCATGTTAACTGGGCCTGTAGAAGAAGTGCAAAAGCTAGTGCAGAGTCACCACCAAATACTTCAACAGAAAAAGTTACGTAACCAAATGCAAGTAATGATTGATGATGTAATAACAGATGAATGGCACACAATCGCGAATGCAAATAAGGTTCGTCTAGAAAATGTTTCGTTGCAAGACTATCTGGTGCAAAAAACAATGACGCAGGAAGGGAGAGATTAACATGTTCTCTACATTTAATGGACCGTTTAAATTAATGTTCGAAGATTTGAAGAAACAGACAATTATTATTCTCTCTATTACTGTGAGCATACTTATTCTATTTTCTATTAGTGGCTATTTAATTGGTGAGAATTTCACTGGTGCGATTTTTGGACCTATATATGGATTTTTTCTCATTTATCCGTTTTTACTCTATAATAAAACATATAAGTATGTTCTTTCACTAGGAGGAACAAGGCGGCAGTATCTTTTAAGTACAATAATTAATACAGTTTTATTTATCTGTATTAATACGGCTTTTCTTAATGTGATGTATCAGTTAAATTTATATTTATCAGAGAACAATGTTAATCCAGTTCAATTGCAACATGTTGGCTTATTATTTCAAAGTGATAATCCAGTTCTTTATTGGTGGGCTGATGTTGTGCTGTGTGTGTTTTTATTTGGTGTCTTATTATTAGTCAATAGTCTATGGTTTTATTTAGGTACAATTAGGCTATTAATTGGGATAACGATTTTCGGTGGCATATTGGTTGTTTGGTTTACAAATGAAGGAATGGGTAAAATAATTGACTTATTTATTAATCATTTACTTACATTCATTCACATATTAGGATTCGCTGGTTTATGCGGTATGGCTTTATCCTACTTGATTATGCGAAACGGCCCACTGGAAAGAGGTGGCCATTTAGTAGGGATAAGATTAAAGAATAATTAACAATTATATTGAAAAAGGTACTGCATGTCGCAGTGCTTTTTTTTCGATGATATATAGTGAACACCTAACAACAATGAGAATGAGGGGTGAAACCATATAAGACATGTAAGAAAAAGACGAAAATTAAGGTTAGATATGGTAATTGGAATGTGGAGTGAAAGAATGGGGAAAGTAATGACGATATGATTAAAATCTTATATTCGGAGTAAAGTAAGAAGCATAGTGACGTTGTAGTACGGGATAATAGATAAACGCTTGAAAAATCGATTTTTTCCATTTGGAAAAATAAAAAAGCTGAAAAAACTGTATGATATGTTAAAATAAACTCAAGAATTGAAAATGTTAAGGTTAGTGAGGACAAAAAGTTGAATAAACAATTAACAAAGGATTACTCACCCTATTTAACTTTTAATCGAAGTGAATGGTCAGCACTCAGTAGGAGATCAACCATTCCTTTAGAGGATTTGGATTTGCAGTCATTACAAGGGGTAAATGACCGATTATCATTGTCAGAAGTAACAGAAGTATATCAGCCTATTTCCCAACTTTTGAATTTGTACTATTTAAATGCAAAAAACATGCATAAAGATAGCAATCATTTCTTACAGATGGAAACAAAGAAGGTTCCTTATATTATTGGTATTGCAGGAAGTGTGGCAGTTGGTAAAAGTACAACGGCTAGAATGATTCAATATTTGATTTCGGAGTGGCCTGAACAGCCTAAGGTAGACCTAGTAACAACGGATGGATTTCTCTACCCAAATGAAATATTAGAATCAAAGGGACTTATGAAGAAGAAAGGCTTCCCAGAAAGTTATGATATTAGTAAGCTCTTCAAGTTTCTTTCTGAATTAAAATCGGGTCAATCAGTTGTGCAGGCACCTGTCTATTCACATTTAACGTATAATATTGTTCGTGATGAGATGCAAACGCTTACGGAGCCTGATATTGTCATTGTTGAAGGAATTAATGTCTTACAGCCACCTAAAAATGTGAGAGGTAAAGATAAGCCCTTTATCTCAGACTTCTTTGACTTCTCTATTTATATCGACGCTGAGGAAGCGAATGTTGAGAAATGGTACAAAGAAAGATTCCAACTACTTAGGAGTACGGCTTTTAAAAATCCGAAATCTTATTTTAATAAGTTTGCCAAAATGAGTGAAGGGGAAGCTTTAGCAATTGCTGACCGAATTTGGAAGGAAACGAATCATACAAATTTAAAGAAGAATATATTACCCACGAAGAACCGTGCTGATTTAATTATTGAAAAAGGCGAAGGCCATAGTGTGACAGAAGTAAAAGTTAGAAAGCTATAAAAGGAATCCCGACAATACCTGTACTAATAAAAAAACTGAGTGATAATCATCACTCAGTTTTTTTCTATTTAACAATGGCTAATACAAATCCGTCGTAACCTTTTTGACCAACTGTTTGTATAGCTGTAGATTCTACTTGGGGATGATTTTCAAGAAGGTCGAAGAAGGAGCGTACACCTTGTATGCGAGGGTCCGTACTATGTTCTTCAATGATTTCTCCATTTCTAACGATATTGTCGGCAATAATTACTGCTCCCTTATTAGCTAATTTTAAGGCCCAATTTAAGTATGCTGGATTATTCTCTTTATCAGCATCGATAAATATTAAATCAAATTGCACTTCTCTTTCATCAAGAATAGGTAATGTTTCTAAAGCTTTACCCTCAATGATTTCAACTTGATCTGAAAATGGAGTCTGTTCAATGTTTTTACGAGCAACATTGGCATATTTTGAATTAGCTTCTAATGTATAAATTTTAGCCCCTTTATTGAGTGCTTTTGCAAACCAAAGACTACTATAGCCTCCAAGGGTGCCAATTTCTAGAATGTTTTTAGGGGAACGTAACTTTGTGATTAAGTAAAGAAGCTTTCCTTGAGTTGGTGATACATCAATGGCAGGTAAGTCTGCTTCCTCATTTGCTCGTAGTATATCTTCGAGCTCACTATCAATAGTAATTAATTTGTCGATTAAGTAATCATCCACATCAGACCACACAATTTTATCTTCCATCATTATCTCCCCTTTTATGAAAAATGTATGTTTCTTTATTTTAAGTATATGTTATGATTTATAATAAAAAAAATATATTATTTTTATAGTTTTATAAATAATAATTATAATAAAGGGTGATTGAATGAACACACATGGATTAAGATTATTTTATCAAGTGGCAAAAATCGGCAGTTTCACTAAAGCGGCTGAGCAATTAAATATTAGCCAACCGGCTGTTTCTAGCCAAATTAAGAAATTCGAACATGAAATTGGTGTGCCTTTATTTCAACAAAATGGTAGAAAAGCCGTTCTTACTGAATTTGGTATAGCTTTGGCTGGTAAAGCAGAGCATTTGTTTTCTTTAGAAAAGCAAATTGAAGCATTTATAGATGATTACCGTAATGGTGAGGAAGGAACGATAAGGATTGCTACCACCTATTTACCTGCAAACTTATTATTACCTAAGTTAGCAGCCAGTTTTAAGCGTGAACATGAAAAGGTCAATTTGGTCATTTCTACAAGTAATACGAAAGATGCTTTTGATCAACTTCAACATTATAAAGCAGATATTGCTATATATGGTGGAATTGGTGAACGCCCGGAGAATGTTGATTGGTACGAATTATTAGAAGATGAACTATGGTTTGTTGTAGGGGCAAATCATCGATTAGCCAATCAAGCGATTAAACTTGAAGAAATGGTCAAAGAGCCATTCATTATGCGAGAAGAAGGCAGTTCCATGCGTGAGCATTTGGTCTCGCTTTGTTATGCTAACCAATTAAATCCGCCGAAGGTTGCCCTGCAATTTGATGGACTAAGTGAAACAATTTCTACGGTCATATCCGGATATGGAGCAAATTTTATTTCCTCACTCGTTGTCAAAGACCATATCAAAAATGGGCAACTAGCAAGGGTTTATGTAGAGGGCGTTTCTGTACAACATAGAATTGCCATTTGTACACGTAAAAACGAGGAACAATCCATCCTTGTCAAACAATTTATTGAGAAATGCAAACAGAACATTAGAAAAAATTATTGAAAAACATAATAAATATTGAATTTACTTATGGCCTAGTGTTGCTTAAGCTAAGAATAGAAGGTTTATAATGGAAAGGTGTTTTTCTATATGACATTTTTTATTGAGATATTCTTGCAAATTATTTTCCCTATTCTTCTTTTATTGGCATTAGGTGCTTTCTTGCAAAGAAAGTTTTCTTTTCAATTGAAGCAACTATCTACGTTAGTAACCAATTGTTTTATGCCAGCAGCTATCTTTTTACATATTTATCGCTCATCTTTTGATGCGAGTTTATTAGGCCAACTGTTGAGCTATTTGTTTATTTTTACGGTGGCTTTAATGATTATCGGGCAAATCATGGCGAAGTGTTTATCTTTAAATAAGGGAGAGGCAGCCACGTTAAAAAATAGTATTTCCTTGATGAATTCTAATAATTATGGTTTGCCTGTGAGTCAACTTGTTTTTACTGTTAATCCACTAGGTGTTTCCGTACAAATTATTATAATTGTAGTGCAAAATATTTTAACCTTTACATATGGTATGTATAATCTTCTTTCAACTAGCCGATCGATAGGTTCACTTCTATTGTCGCTCGTAAAATTGCCTGTGATTCATGCCCTTCTATTAGGATATCTCTTCTTATTATTCAACATCCCTCTTCCCACTTTTATAGAGATTCCTTTAGATCAATTGGCAGCTGGTTTTATTGGTTTAGCTTTATTATTGTTAGGTGCACAGTTATCACAAATACAATTAAAAATGTTTCATCGTGTGATTACGTGGAGCTTAATTGGACGTTTATTATTAGGACCAGCTCTTTCATTTCTTATTATTACACTTCTTGGAATTGAAGGGATTTTAGCACAATCATTATTTATTGCCAGTGCTTTTCCTACTTCAAGAAATACAGCTACAATTGCTCTTGAATATAACGTGGAACCTCAGTTGACTGCTCAAATTGTGCTCTATTCTACATTATTAAGCAGTTTAACTGTATCTTTAGTTATCTATTTATCTTACCTTTTATATGTATAATATAATGGTTTCAATCAACAATTATTTGTTATAGCATGCCGCAATTTTTTGGAAGTATGGCGTCTTCTCCTAAAATTGTAATTATATTTTCAATGCGGGTCATTTAATATTAACCTTTTGCTATAAGGAATTTTTTCTATACAGACCTGCATAGAAAAGGATCTGTTTATATATATGTCGTAACTTTAGTTTTGGACTAATCGGTACTTAATTGGTATACTACATTTATTAAGGAGGGAGGACATTTTGGCTCGTCCATTAAATTTTAATCCGCAATTAAAATTAAAAGCTGTCATGATCTTGTTTTGGAAAAAAGGATATCATGCAACATCTCTCTCTGATCTACAAGAAGTCACCGGTTTAAGTAAAAGTAGTATTTATCAAGCGTACGGTAATAAATATGACTTATTTATAGCCGCCTTTCGTATGTATCATGAGGAACAGCTCAAACAACTTCAGGACATCATACAAAATGGCGATAATGGTTATGAGGCAATAGAAACCTTCTTATTAAAAATTGTTCATGCAGAGGATGGTTTACCATGTGGTTGCATGACAAGCAATGAAGCGATTGAAATGGGTCCACATGATCAAGCGTTTAGTCAGCTCATTAATGAGCAATTTCAAGAAATAGAAGAAGTATTTATTAGTGCTATTGATAGAGGAAAGAAAGATCAATCAATAACTTCGCATACAGACAGCTTGTTGTTGGCGCGGTTTCTTATGGTGATCATTCAAGGTATAAATGTAATGAGCAGTACGAAAACAAATAGTGATCGTGTAATGGATGCAGTATCAGTCACTAAACAAATACTAAAAGGTTTATAGAAAGTAGGGAATAGAATGAAAGTAGAAATTTGGTCAGATATTGCTTGCCCTTTCTGTTATATTGGCAAAAGAAAGTTTGAACATGCACTTGATGGCTTCAATCAAAAAGATGAGGTAGAAGTGGTGTATAAAAGCTTTCAATTGGATCCAAATGCTCCACAAAATACTACAGAAACGATGAATCAAATGCTGGCAAAGAAATACGGCCAGTCTGTTGAGCAAGTTGAACAAATGCAAAAACAAGTAACGGTACAAGCGAATGAGGTAGGCTTAGATTATCATCTAAACGATGCTAAAATGACAAATACCTTAGATGCTCATCGCCTAATCCACCTAGCAAAAGAAAAAGGTAAGATGAGCGAAATGAAAGAGCAATTACTTAAAAGTTATTTTGTCGAAGGAAAACATGTAGGGGAAATAGAATCATTAGTTGATATCGCAGCAGCTGTAGGATTAGATAAAGAAGAGGTAACATCTGTTCTAGCTTCTGATCAATATAAAAAAGAAGTAGAGGCAGATATGCAAGAGGGTGTGCAGTTAGGTGTGCAAGGTGTTCCATTCTTTGTCTTTAATCGCAAGTATGCCGTTTCAGGGGCTCAACCTTCAAATGTTTTTTCTGAAGTATTAACAAAAGTAATCGAAGAGGAAAAGCAAAGCCAACCATTGAATGTAATTAAACAAGGCGATGCTTGCACAGATGGCAGCTGTTAAATTTTATTTTAAGGAGTGTTTAACAAATGAGTGAAGCAATCAAGTATCAACTAGAATTAACAAGAAACAATCTATTAAGAGAAGTAAAAAACATCCCGCAAGATTTATTAGATGTTCAACCTGAAGGCTTCAATAACACAATCCATTGGCATATTGGACATGTTCTAACAGTGACTGAGCAATTCATAATGAATTATCCAAACAACACAGATCATCTTTCTGAGAATTATTTGCAGTTATTTGGTTACGGCACAAAGCCGAGTGATTGGACAGGAGAAGTCCCGTCTGTAAATTTTTTAATTGATCAACTACAAGATCAAATCGTTCGAATAAATAAAATCCCCAATGATGTATTCAATCAAGAATTACCTGAGGCAATATTAGGGCAAAAAACTGTAGGCCAACTAGCAATGTTGTCTGCTTACCATGAAGCAAATCATCTAGGTCAAATTCATGCAATGAAGCGCATAGTTGAAAAATAATAATACAAAGTTGCAGATAGCTTTTTAGCTATCTGTATTTTTTATTTGAATTTTCCCTTTTTTCATATTATTATATTGAATAAAAATCCGTTATGATGTATTTTTATTATATTACACATAAAAGGGGTTCACGGCAATGGAAATTTTAAATGCAGTTAGTACGGATGTGAAACAAATTCATCAATTAATCAAAGTATACGCTGATAAGGGCATTGTCCTGCCAAGGTCATATCTATCACTCTATCAACATTTACAGTGTTTATATGTAATGAAAGAAGAGGGGAAGATTGTCGGCGTTGCCGGTTTACATGTATTGGGAGAAGATCTAGCTGAAATTCGCTCCCTTGTTGTAGATGATCAATATACGGGTAATGGAATCGGCCGTCTGCTAGTCAATAAAGTGGCAGAAGAAGCTGTGAAATTAGGGATACAAAGGCTTATCTCATTAACCTATGAGCAAGAATTCTTTGCTAAATGTGATTTTACTGTAGTGTCTCGCCATTCACTACCAGAGAAGGTTTGGGTAGATTGTATGTCATGCCCTAAAAATGATGCTTGTGACGAGATTGCCATGATTCGTTTTATCGCTTAAATTTAATGTGAATGCTGCAGTCACTAGCTACTGTAGTAGTTTTTTGGTCTGCTAGTCGGGTTTACACATTATAGGATGTGCGGAATGCACAATTCTCTATTGAAACCCGTTACGGGTGCGGTATTAATTATGATTGCAATCTTAATTGCTGAGCTAAAGCCATCCCTCAATAAAAACCAATCTGCTAAAAAAATTGTACTAAGCGACTCATAAGAAACTCTTTAATTTAAACATTACATGAACACATTGTGAAACATCGTACTTAAGCAGGGAGCGGGTTTGTTTTAGAAGGGGAAAATATTATTAGATTGATCTAAGGAATGTCTACAAAAGTTAGACATTCCTTAGAGTACAAAATAACTAAAACGAAGAACATCAGGTTTATGGGTCTAATTATTTACATAGGTGTACAATAATTACATTTCAATTTTCAATCATTTCTTTGAATTAGAGAGATAACTCGTTTCTTCCTCAGCCAGTTACTTCTTTTTAACTTTTGGCCATAAAGGTCGTTGAACATAATTAATCATCGTATTGAACACAATCCCCCATTGCGTATTTGTTAAAGAACCAATGGGTGTTCCATTTGAAATACCTAAGCTTTTTTTTATATGTTTTAACTGTGGAAGTGTAAATATTCCTCGCAAAGCAATATCTAAAGGGGCATTAGATTGCTTTAGGGCATATTGTGCCAGTCCAAGGAAAGCTAAATAATATTTTTTCTGGACAATGGGTTCTTTCCTTCTAGTTATTAGAACCATTGCAGAATCTACTTTGGGTGGGGGAGAAAAATTATTTCTTGAGATGTCTTTGATATAGTGTATATCAAACCACATTCTCCAAGCTAACACATAAGAATCTTTGACTGACTTTGAGGTAAAGCGTTTTGCAGCCCCTTTCTCCATTACAATGACCCCTTTTTGAAATCCACTTGATGGATTATTTAAAAGCATCTTCATTATCGGAGTTGTAATGGAGTAGGGTATATTCGAGACAACGACAAAATGCTCATTGGGTAAAAAAACCTTCATAATGTCCTTATGGATAATTTGCGTGTTAATATTCTGTGCCGTTTTTTTCTTTAGAATTTCGACATACTTCAAATCATATTCTACTGCAAGGACCTTTCCTGCACTGTTCGCTAATAATGAGGTTAAAGCTCCTTTCCCAGCTCCTAATTCTAAAACTATATCACTACTATTTATATTTGCTCGTTCAATAATTTCATTAAGTAATTTCTTATTACTCATCAGATGCTGGCCAGAAAAATTGGGGAACTTCATACTTTTTAATTTTTTTTCACAGTATTTATGGGTCTTCTTACTCTTCCTCGTCATACTATCTCTTCCCTTCGAAAATTAATAAATCAAAGGGATCTGCCTGTGATTCAGAGTAGAGGGAAGAAAGCCTATCTTCATAAGATAAGGGGAAATCCTAGATAGTCGCAACCAAATAAACCTACTTTTTGCTAAAAAAGAAAGGTAATCATACGTAAAAAAAGAAAAGCATAACTCAGCCTTTCTTCACATTACATATTTTTTGTAGGAAATGAAGATTATTTAAAAAGGGCAGACTAATCCCGTTTACTCTGTATACACAAAACAGAGCCTTTGAACGTATTAAATTTATGAGTTCAAAGTTGAGATACGAAGTCTGACATATGAATGACCCATTTTTAATAATCCTCCTTATAATAATTTAATGATACATTGTTTATTATAACTCGTTCTTCAAAATAAATCAAAATATTTTGAATTTTTTACCGTGCAAAGTTTTTATGGAAGTTGTATTTTTACTTCACTATCAATATATACCTTCATAGAGCCATAGAGTAAAAAGAGCCAAACTGACAAAGTAAGTTTTCTGCAAAAATGATGACTTATTTTCAAATTTAACCGATAATAGAAGAGAAGTATACCGGTTAATATCATCCTATATTGTGAATGCCTATCCTATTATCATTTTCTAAAGGAAATCTTCAGTCAACGAAAGCAGTGATATCATGTTTTTACTTCCACAACCAACATCTCGAATTGAAAAAGACAGATTCATCGATATTGTGAAGGAACGTTTATTAAAAGTATATGATGAGAAAATCATGGCTATCGGTGTCTATGGCTCATTTGCCCTTGATGAGGATGGTCCTTATTCAGATATAAATTTTCAAGTGATTGTTTTTGATGGACAACGAATCGATGATTTTCAGTTTATTTATCCGCCGTTTAAGGTAACCATTGAGTCGCTGCAAAAACAGCAATACATAACGTCTGCGAAAGAAATAAATTCAGATTGGTCATTAAACGTTGCACGTTTCATACATACGATGCCTATCTATGATCCGATTATGTTTTTCTCAAAAATGAAAAGCATCCCCCTGCAAATATCTAGCTACGAGATAAAAGATGTAATGAAAAAGTGTATGATTGAAGAGTTGTACGTGAAGATGGCTAAAATAAGAAACTTAAGGCTCCTTCAGGATGAAACATCATTGTTGTTAAATGCAGTGGAGTTTTGTGAACAAGGTGCTAAGTTAATTGGCTTAGCTAATCGTTATTATTTTCGTTCAAAAACAAGGATGCTTGAAGAATCATTAGGAATTGCCACCAAACCTCATGGCTATGAACAATTAGTGAAACTTATTCTTCAAAGAGATTGGGACATTAGTGAAATTGTATATGAAGCTTGTGAGCATCTTTGGACTGGAATCAATCAGTGGTTCAATGAACTTGGAATTAACTATCGCTCACATTCTTTTCCATTTTAAAAGTCATCTTCCAAAACGAGAGAAGATGACTTTTTTTGTAATGGAGACTAGTTCTTATTTCTTTTATTCTTGCTGATGACAAAAATAATACCACTAATCCAAAGTAAGAAAATAACGACATAGATTAGATAAATCCATATATCAGGCGTTTGGAAGGTCAATAAGATCGTCCTGGCGTTAGTAAGGACAATAAATCCACCAACGAGTACTCCTAATAGATATGGTGGCAACACTTTAACTAACCAAGCTGCAATAGGAGCAGCAATAATGCCACCGATCATTAAAGCAATGACCCAAGTCCAATTCAGTTCCTCCCAGCCTAAAGCAATGAAAAAACCAACGCTAGCAGACAGTGCAATGGCGAATTCACTAGTATCCACTGTGCCAATTACTTTTCTAGCAGATATCCCTTTTTTGGATAGTAAAACAGGTGTGGCAATTGGTCCCCATCCACCACCACCTGTTGCATCTGCAAAGCCGGCAATAAGTCCAAGTGGAATTGCTTGCTTTCGCGATAAATGTAAAGTTTGTTTTTGTCTTTTTACTTCGTATTGGAAAAGAAACCGAAAAAAAACAAATAAACCTAAAAGAAGTAGAAATCCAGCAATATAAGGTTTAACCACATCACCAGGTAGTTGACTTAAGAAGCAAGCCCCTATAAATGCACCAATTGATCCCGGAATAATTAAACGAAAAACCGCTTGTTTGTCAACATTGCCAAACTTTATGTGTGATGCACCTGAGGCAGCAGTCGTTACAACTTCGGCTAAATGGACAGATGCTGAGGCGACAGCAGGAGCGATTCCAAAAGTAAGTAAAAGAGTTGATGAAGTTACGCCATACGCCATGCCAAGGGAGCCATCTATTAACTGTGCAAAAAAACCAATAAAGGCAAAAATAATTAGTTTCCTCATAGTCCTTCCCCTTTAAAAGTAATCTAATTTAACATATGATTTTTTTGTACAAGAGTGCATGGAAAGTGTATGAGATGAGGTGTTTCTCAAATGGAATACCTCATTTATGGGGAAATGATATAGAGGATTTTGCTAAAGAGAAATGAATCTAAATTCATATAAAAGTAGCCAGCTAAAATAGCTGGCTAGGGCGGTAATGTCATGATTGTTCAGATTTTACTAAAATTTTGACCTGTGCTTTTTCTTTAACCAATGTTTCAAAACCTTCTTCAATTACCTCGTCTAAGGTAATCTTCTTCGTAACGAGTTGGCTGGCTCGGAAGTAGCCTTTTTGCATAAGTGATAATACGGCAGGGAAAACATCACGATATCCGATGATTCCTTTAACAGTCCGTTCTTTCATTACAATATCATTTGGAAGGATCTCTGCCCCTTTTTCCCAAATGCTTACGATAATTGTTTCCCCACCAATTCCAGTAGATTGAATTGCTTGTTTAAGTACAACTGGTACGCCAGTAACTTCAAAAGAGACATTCACACCACCATTAGTTAATCTAGCAATTTCCGCAACAGTGTCATCTACTTCGGCTGGGTTTATTATAGTTGCCCCTAATTCTCTTGCTTTTGCCTGTCGTTCAGGTGAAAGTTCAACAGCATAAATATCTGTTGCGCCAGCGGCTTTTAAAGCTTCTATTACAAGTAAACCGATTGGGCCGCAGCCAAATACAGCTACCTTATCTCCAGCTTTCACTTTACTAGATCGTACTGCATAGAGAGCTACTGCAGCAGGTTCGACAAGGGCTCCTTGTTCAAAAGAGAGATCATCTGGCAGTTTAAAAAGTAGCTCTTCATCAACGGCTACGTATTCACTAAAACCACCGCCACCTCCTGCTAGGCCTAAAAATCCCATTTGTTCGTCTAAGTTATAAGCACCTTGGTGTCCGTGTGTCGCAAAAATTGGTTCTACTACTACTCGGTCACCAACTTTGAGCTTACTTACACTGTCGCCAATTTCGACAATCTCTCCAGAGAATTCATGTCCTAGTGTAATCGGGGCTGTTTCATTTGTTAATGGATGTGGCTTATCAACAGGTATAAAAATAGGTCCGCCTAGATATTCATGTAAATCGCTTCCGCAAATACCGCACCATTTGACTTTTATTTTTACTTGCCCTGATTGAACGATAGGTTCGTCAATATCTTCTAGACGAATGTCTTTTTGGTTATGCCATCTTAATGCTTTCATATCATTACATCCCCTAAATATTTTGTATAATTTGTTACGATTAAAAGTATACAACTAATTTACCTTATGATAAATTTAGTTATTATTAACTAAGGTTAATCAAAACTTAACTAAAGAGGATGCTTCTTATGAATATTGAACAATTGAAATATATTGTTGTGATAGCTAGAACAGGTTCTTTAAAACAAGCAGCAGATGAATTACATTTGACTTTACCTGCATTAAGTCAATCGATTAAAAGTTTAGAAGGTGAATTAAATATTACTTTGTTTCATCGTTCACGAAGGGGATCTGTACCTACTGAGGAAGGGCATAAACTTATCGAAAAAGCAAAGTATGTCCTATTAGCATATCAAGATTTTATTGATGAAGCAGAAGCTTATACAAATACAATGAGTGGGGAAATAAGAGTTGCTACTTACCCTGGCCCCATGGGCATTTTGGTGGAAGTTATTTCAAAACTAAAAATGGATTATCCGGATATTAAAACGGCTGTTTATGAGAATAGTACAGAAGCAATTATTAAAAAAGTTCAAGATGGTGAGGTTGATGTTGGCCTTATTACTTATAACGAGAAGGAAGAACATAAATATCGTACGTTGATCTTTAATAAGTTATTGGATGGACATATGGTAGCTGCAATAAATAAGAATTCTCAACTAACAAAATACAGCCAAATTACTGAAGAAATGCTTAAAGGACAACCAATCATCTTGTATGATGATATTTATATATCTGATTTTATGAAAAGGTTTAATTTACCCGCTTTAGATATTCGTCTTATAACAAATAATATTGATACGATTAAGAATTCACTAGAGAACAATACAGCAATCAACATTGGATTTGATTATGCTTTTAAGACAGATGTCGGTTTATCAAAAAGTAGTGAGTTTGTTATTGTCGAATTCGCTCCCCCACTTAATAATACGTATGCATTTGGTTATATTTATCATAAGAATAATGGGCTTTCAAGAATTATAAGGGAGTTTATTAAGAGGATGTCCAATAAGCTAAGAACAAATCCTGCAGATAAGCGGATTGATTAATGGCAGCATAGGTAAAGATGAAGGAGGTATTTGCTCAAAGGCGATGGTACTAATTGTTTGAAATCAGCCAGGAACCCTTAGATAAATACTATATACATGATAACTATTTAGAGCTGGTTGAGATTTTAATTCCTGGCTTATAAGGACAAGGTACCAATAGCAAATGCATGTATGAAAGGGTCTACAGAATTATATTTGAGACGAAGTTATCTCCATGAGGAATGGAAAAACCCAAAACATTCTTTAATCCTTCTTTTTCATAGCATCCATAATTATTTCAATAACCTCTGGCCTACTAAATTGCTTCGGGAGAGTAGTTCCTTGTTTTAACATTTCCCTTACCTTTGTTCCTGAAAGATGAAGGTGTAAAGAAGTATCATGGGGACATGTTTTATGTGAGGCCATGCCATCACATTTAATGCAATAAAAGGTGTGTTCAAAAGGTAATATGGTTATTCCTAGTTCTTCCTTAGGGAATGTTGAAAATATCTTCTGGGCATCATATGTGCCATAATAATCACCAACACCAGCATGGTCTCTGCCAACAATAAAATGTGTACATCCATAATTTTTTCGTGCAATCGCGTGATGAAGTGCTTCTCTTGGGCCCGCGTACCTCATTGCCTGTGGATAAGATGACAATAAAACTCTTTCTTGCGGATAATAATGTGCTAGTAAAACTTGATAGCTTTTCATTCTTGTTTCTGCTGGAATATCATCTTTTTTTGTTTCGCCAACAAGGGGATGAAGCAGTAAGCCATCGACTAATTCTAATGCTAATTTTTGAATATATTCATGTGCGCGATGAACGGGGTTTCTTGTTTGAAATCCCACAACCGTCTCCCATCCTTGGGTAGCAATATATTTTCTTACTTCTGCTGGTTCTAATTGAAACCCTTGAAGAAAAGATGGTTTTTTGATTTCTTTTGTCAATGTGACGTTGCCACCCACATAAACTTCACCACGATTAAAAAGTTTGTCGACACCTGGGTGATTGCGGTCGAGTGTTTGATAAATTATACTGGCTTCTTTTTGTTTATCTGGCAGAAAAATATCGTTAATTTCAATATATCCATAAACACAACCATCATAGACTAAATTCGCTTTATCATTGATTTTTAACAACTTGGCTTCTTTTTTTGATAGAGGTAATGTAATTGGAATGCTCCAGATAAGGTGATTGGCTAGTCTCATTTCATGCAGGACAGAATAATAGTCAGCTGAACATAGAAAACCTTCTAAAGGGCTATAAGCACCATTACTAATTAGTTCAAGGTCAGATAAAGAGGTAACATCGAGATTGATATGCTTAGTGATATGGCTCGTGTTTGCATTTATGCTTTTTCTATTTATTAAATGTCCACCATGTGGAATAGAGTTTGTCATTTCTATTATTCCTCCTTCACTTAAGTCGCTCAATTAAGTAGTTTACAAGTTCATTTGCACACTCTTCAGGTGATTTTGAGTTAGTCGAAATAACAAGGTCTGGAGACTGCGGAGGTTCATATATTTGATCAATGCCAGTAAAATTTTTGATTTCTCCTAAACGGGCTTTCTTGTAAAGTCCTTTAGGATCTCGCAATTCACATTCTTCTAAAGAACATTCCACATATATTTCAATAAACTCATCTTCGGTAAAAAGAAAGCGGGCTAGCTTTCGATCTTCCTCGAACGGGGAAATTAGTGCTGCCAAAACAACAATACCTGCATCTACAAATAATTTGCCTATTTCAGCTGTGCGTCGAATATTCTCTTTTCTATCTTCACTACTAAATCCTAAGTTTTTATTGATACCGTGCCGTAAGTTATCACCATCTAATAGATAAGTACTCATATTTAATTCGTATAATTTAGTTTGTACAATATTTGCTATGGTTGATTTACCAGAACCTGATAATCCAGTTAACCAAACCATACAACTTTTATGATTGTGTAATTTTTGCCGATTTTCTTTTGAGACTTGTGATTGAGACCAAGTGATGTGTTTTCTACTATCCATTTAAAAATAACCTCCAATCTGATATTTGTCTCACTTATTATTATGCATATGTATTTCAGGTCAGCTTGTACAGGTCATTCGCCTGAAAATCACCAAATTCGTAACCGCTTATTCCCTTTCTCATATTCTATAAGTAGGAGAAAGGGGTTCGACGAACATTGACAAAAAGAATGCCTGAAATAGTAGCAAAAAATATGATGATGCCTTTTTATATCCCGCTTTTTTCTACCAACTTTCCATACGTTCTCTTATGGGTACCGAAAAACGGGTGCACAATTGTAAATAAGTGGTTTATGTACCATATTGGAGCTGCTGGGGATTTGTCTCAGTTGAATGTCGAAATGACGCATAACTATCGTGAATTTGTCCTTCGAAAACGATCAGGTTACGACGTTGAATTAAAAGAGGAACTTATAAATGGTGAAAAACCAATTGTGAAAATTGTTAGAAATCCATATAGGAGAGCGGTTAGTTCCTTTTATCATGCATTGAGTGGGGATTGGCTAATTAAACAATTAGGCAGTACTGTTCTAGAAGGTATGTCCTTTACAAGCTATCTCTTAAAATTGAAATCTTTCGGCGAAAGTATACATGAATTAGACAAACATATTGCACCTCAATATACCATTGGAGAGGAACAGACACCTATTCATTATGTGAGATTAGAGAATTTACAACACGAATTAATGGATTTAGAAAGAATTGCAGGGCTAAAAGCCTCTCCAATGAATGAGATTGCACGATCTTCACATCATTTTTCATCAAGAATGAAGCTAGAGGGTGATTATGCAAACAGAGTGATTAGTTTTGTCTATGATGAAGATTTACCTACAGTTAATAGTTTATTGAACGAAGAAACGAAGGCATTAGTAGAGGAAATCTTTGCGGTCGATCTGCATTTTTATGGATATAAGCTAGGGGAATATTGACTTTTTGGCTATCAAATGAAGAGATATCCTCAGTTGTGAGAAAAGTACATCTGAGGATTCCTTCTAATTTAAGAAAACATTTTACCTAACGGACCCTCATCATTAATCATATCTTGCAAAGAATAAAGTGAAATTGGGAAATAAATTGTCCCATAAACATATGGAAGTAAGCTATACACATCAAAGATTATGACCAATGTGAGGTCAGCGGTATAAAAGGATTGTGTATCTGTGATTCCGGGATAGGGTACGAGAAGGTCGGTGGTTAAACCTCTTTCCTGCAACTGCTGTTTGATTAGAGTGTTAAGCCTTACTTTGTAATTACTATCCTTTTTAAAGAGTTCTCCAAGTGTATATTGCTTACCAGTCAAACTGTTAAATGTTAACCCGCGTGTAAAAGTAAGGCCATGTGCACCCCCTGAGTATGAATAAACTGTAAGAGTTAAACTTAAGACACCTTTTTGGTTGTTTTTTAAGTCAAATCCACCAGTTAATTCAGTTTGTGGTTGTCCGTAACCTTGATCTTTCATTAATTGATTTAGGCTATCTGATATGGCATGATTCATTTTTTGTTGGGCAGCTGGTGGCGTGTAAGAAGATACTTGTGGTTTGAAAATATCTACACGATCATGTTTGATATGAATCGGTTGAATACCAACTGGTATTTTAAATGTATTCATCACATACACCTCCTAGGAACTAACATATGAAGGGGAATGAATCGTTATGTTGCGATGATAAGTTTTATATATGATAATAAAATGATGACAACAATTTAGGATGATAACTGTGTATGAAAATGAAAAAATAAAACAAAGATTAAATACATTTATCAACGTATCAAGAAATATTACATCGAATACGAGTTTAACAAAATTAGTACAAGAAATTATTGAGGCCGTTATTGAATCAATAGACAAGGCCGATGCGGGCTTCTTTCTTATATGGAATGAAGAGATGGAATATTTAGAAATAGAAGGAGCCTACAACTTTAAAGAGGAGATGTATTTACAAAATAAGCTTTTAGCAGGTGAAGGTATTAGTGGCTCTGTTTTTGAAGAGGGTTGTAGCAAAATGATTCATACGGCAGAGAAGATTAAAGAGGCAATGGGAAATATGCGTAATCAAACTTTGCATTATTATTTAGAGTCAACCGTACATGCAGCCATTCCTGTAAGTTGTATGTCTGTGCCATTGATTCATCAAAATAAGAAAATCGGTGTTTTAACGATAGATAATTTTAAAAACGATGGTTTTTTTAGTGATGAGGACTTAGCGTTCTTAGAAGCCATCGGTCACCAAATTGCAATTTCTATAGTAAATGCTAGAGCTTTTCAAGAAAAGGAAAAACAAACAAAAGAACTAGAAACCATTTTGTCTTTACATAATGAGTTGAATCATGTGGCTTTAAAAGGGGACGGTACATTTTCTTTAGTAAAGAAGCTAGCGGAAAAGTTCAGCGGATCGATTCTTTACTTTGATTCACTTTACCGCTTGAAAACATCTTATCCGCCTTCTGAAGATCATCATTTCTATATAAAAGAATGGTTAAAGAAAAATGCAAAGAAATTAAGTATTCCAAGATTGCTTGATATCTATAAAAAAGAAGAATGGGTAGGTCAAGCAATCGGGGTGATGTCTTCTTTCGGTACAATTGGTTTTTTGGTGGTAATTGAACAGGAGAAGGAATTAGATTTAATTGGTGAATTGGCTTTTAAGCACGCAGCATCTATTATGGCCATTGAACAAATGAAACAACAAGAACAAATGAAGCATCAACTCACGGAAAAAGAAGAATTATTAAAAGATATATTGAAAAATAACTTTACTCAAGAAGTACAAAGAGCTTTGAAGAGATATGGGATTAGTATCGAAGACAAGTGTATCTTTATTGGTATCGAACGGTTGATGAATGATGAAGTATTAGAGAGCTTTAGTTCAATAGAAAATCAGGTGAAAAGAGTATTTCAGGATCGCTTTCTAACTATTTGTTTTCCAGGTAGGGATATGGTTTATGTGATGCTCACTTCTAAAGATTCTATATTGAATAGGGAAGAAGAATTAAAAACGAGGTCAGAGAGACTTCAACGGTATTATCATCCGAATTTAATATATATAGGACGACCTGTCGATTCATTAAGACAAGCTGACATTTCATTTAAAGATGTACAAATCATGCCTGATTTTTTAGTTGAGCAAGGAACAAATTCCAGTAAAGTCATAGGGTTTAGAGAGATAGGGTATAGAAGATACTTAAACGATGTATCAGATGATGATGCTACTGCTTTTGTGATGATATTCTTAGAAGGGATTGTACAAGCAAATAAAAATGATTGGCTAAAAACGCTTACCGCATACTTACAAACAGATAAAAACGCAGTGAAAACAGCCGAAGAGATGCATCTACACCCTAATACAGTCTATTACCGCATTCAGCAAATAGAAGAGAAGCTTAATATTAATCTTGATTCATTGGAGGATTGTATGAATGTGAAAATAGCACTTGATCTTTATCAACTAAAGCATTTGTAAAATAAAAATAAATGAAAGGCTCTAGATAGTGAAGATTTACGTTAGCAATGGCAAGAAAGGTGTAAGTCTGCTGCAGAAAAAGTGATGCTAGGATAGTAATGAAAAATAAACACGAATGTCATTCTATGTTCGGTATGCAAAAACATGCTCCCTAAGTAGAATGCATTCGTGTTTGATTTTAAGGTGAAAAAAGTATATGTCTAATTAATTGTAATTTATGAGGTCTAAAGGCCAAGAAGTCCATCCAGGAGGTCAAAGTCCTGGTAGCCCCACCAGATATATACCTAACCAGCGCCATGGTATATGTGTAATCATAGAAGCGAGGTAGATACTATTTATGATTTGTTTGGTCATTGGATTCACCTCATTATTTCATATGGGTCATCAGATGAACCAATATGAAATAGGAGAAAAACAATCGTTAAACGCCGCGCTTATTTCCCCATATATATGTGTGTAATTGGGGGAGAACTCTTATATTTTTAAACTCACTATCATGCATTGTTTTCTCTAGTAACCATTCATATTTAGCTAGTAGGTTACTTCTTAGCACATCGTTATTGGTTGTCATGCTGTCATCGTTGCCAACTTGTAAGCAGAAGGAAAGTTTTGGATAGCGTAAGTGGACTTTTTTTGCATAAGCTAAATCTTCTTCATTAAAGACCACAACTTTTAAATTGGGTTGCTTTTCTTCAAGTTGAGCAATAATCTCATCTAGCTTATTGAAATCTGTTTCCATTTGTGAGCTTGGTGGTTTCGGGGATAATGTTAAAAAATCGATATCCTTAAACCAATCTTGCCACTTGCTACCTTGTGTTTCCAAAGCCGTCTGCACTTTTTTGTCTTTAAGAAGCGTCACTAATTCACCTAGGTTTTTTAGTAATGCTGGATTGCCTCCGGAAATAGTTACAAAATCAAAGTAATCTCCACCGATGTTTTTTAACTCATGCCAAATTTCTGTTGCTGTCATTTGTTTAATCAAATGTTTACTAGAACCATCCCAAGTAAATGAAGAGTCGCACCAAGTACAAGCGTAATCACATCCAGCAGTACGAACGAACATTGTTTTCTGGCCAATAACAATGCCTTCACCTTGAATGGTTGGTCCGAATATTTCCATTACAGGTATTTTACTCATCTTCCATCCACTCCCTTCTTACTTCAGCAAAGCTTGTAGGAGTTTCATAGAGTTTGACATATTCCACTCTAAGTTGTTGCGGGCTATCTATTAGTGATTCTTTCATTTTTTCGTAAACCCATACAACGATGTTTTCTGCTGTTGTATTCATGGGTGGTAGTGTTTCATTAATATATTTGTGATCGAGGTGAATTTCAATTTCTTCTTTCCAAAGTTGCTTAATATTTGCGAAATCAACAACGATTCCACGATCATCAGTAAAGCCACTAATACCGAATATGACTTCATAAGTATGACCATGTAGATTTTTACATTTCCCTTCATAAGCATGAAGATGATGGGCTGCATCAAATGTAAAGGATTTACTCACGAGTACCCTTTTGTGATGATATTTTAATTGGTCTTTCTGAATATCCTCATCTATTTTCTGGAGTTCCTCAACTATACGAAAGCCATATAAATCCTTCATGACATTTTCACCTGCAAATACTGAGTCAAGCCTTGCATTCTAAGCTCACAAGCAGGACATTCGCCACATCCGTCTGCGATGACACCATTGTAACAAGTTAGTGTTTTATTTCTAACATAATCAAGTTTGCCAAAATCATCAGCCATCGCCCATGTTTCCGCTTTGTTTAGCCACATAAGGGGCGTATGTATGACAAAGGGCCTTTCCATAGATAAATTTAAAGTGACATTTAATGATTTAATAAATTGATCACGACAATCCGGATAACCACTAAAATCTGTTTCGCATACACCTGTAATGATATGCCTTGCCCCTATTTGGTAAGCGAGAATGCCAGCGAAGGATAGAAATACTAAGTTTCTACCTGGTACGAAGGTTGAAGGTAATGCCCCATCTTCACCATTCTTGACATCGATATTTGATCGTGTCAACGCATTAGGCGCTAATTGATTTAGCAGTGTCATATCTAAAATATGATGTTCAATTTGTAAATCAGCTGTAATTGCCTTGGCGCAGTCAATCTCAATTGCATGCCTTTGGTTATAATCAAACGTTACAGCGACTACTTCAGTAAAATGTTCCAAAGCCCAGAATAAACAAGTAGTACTGTCTTGCCCGCCACTAAATACGACAATGGCTTTTTCATTTTTTTTCATAATTAATCTCCTTTTAAACAGAAAAACAGCACCACTAAGAAAATGGCGCTGTTTTTCCTTAGTTTTTTTGAGAGGGTTTAGCTAGAACCTCTACCGCTAAGCGGAATTTGACTTAAGTTGTCGCTAGTCATTATAACATAAATAATGAGCAGTATTCGTCTTTTTTTAGGCTCTTTTCGCTTCGATTGTTGTTGTTCAGCAAAAATTCACTTAGTATTACCTTCAATTTACTAGGTAAGATATAAAAAATGAGAGAGTTAAGAAGCTTGAAGAAAAAGGGATAATAGTTGGCTATAAAGCAATCATTAATCCAGAAAAAGTAGAATAACCCATAAGGGCTTTTATACTATACGACAATACCAAATGTGAACAATTTGTAGAGTTTTGCAAAAATCATTCTAGTGTTATTGAATGTCATCAACTGGCTGGATCATATAATTATTTAATTAAAGTTTTAACTGATTCTGTCCAATCTTTGGAAAACTTTATTGATGCTTCCATGTCATTTGGACAGACCTCCACATTGATTAGACTCTCTTCACCTGTTGAGAGTAGATTAATACAGTAAGACTTTTTGATGAGAAAAAGTGCTGTATTATTGATCATCTTTTCCAATGTATTTGTTTTGATTATGGATATATTACTAAAGGCTCTCGTAAGTCATCATTGCAAGGTCATATACTCTTGTAGGGAGAATAAAAAGGGAATACAAAATTATATTAAAAATAGCAAATCTTATAAATGATATTGCCTTTTTAGCATTCCTTCTTCAGCTAACTTACTTTTTGTTCCATAAAAAACGAGGGCAACCCATAATTCCCCCAAGGCCCGTCCCATATAAAACTCTATGTTTACACTTTTTTGAAAGTCGAGAATAGATTACTATATTTATAAGATGGATAATTTGGCAAAAGAGGTGAAGTCCTGATGAAATTAAGGGAGCATAGAAGCTTTGTTCGTTTTTGGATTGCATCGACAACTTCAAGCTTTGGCACATATATTACAACTTTGGCTCTTCAGGTATTAGTGGTTAGTAATATGGGAGGCAGTGCTGTTGATGTTGGCTGGGTTTCAGCATCTAGATGGCTTCCGTATGTACTATTGGGATTAATAGCGGGGGTTTTGGTTGATCGTTTTCACCGAAAGACGGTATTGGTGGTAACAGATATAGGACGCGGCATGATTCTTACCTTCATTTGCTTTATGTCTATTACAGAAGTAATCAGTATTGGCTTACTCATGTTCCTGCTGGTGCTCTTTGGTACTTTGTCTCTTTTTAATGATTCTGCCTACCAGTCCTTTGTGCCACAATTAGTTCCTCGTCCTTTATTAACACGTGCAAATGCACGATTGGAACAAAGCTCAGCGGTTGCTGAAACGAGCGGTCCAGCCATTGGGGGCGGACTTGTCTCATTGATTGGCGCACCATTTGCCCTTCTTTTTGATGCCTTATCGTATTTGTTTTCGAGTGTATTAATAGCATCAATTAAACACCAGACCTCAAAAAAAGTGAAGACTGGATCACTTGGTCAGCAAATCAAGGAAGGTTTGCGATGGGTTTATCAACACCAATACCTTCGTCCTCTCGCTCTAAACACCCACGCCTGGTTTCTCTTTCATAGCATGACGATGACGATTCTAGTATCCATTTTTTTAATTGAACTTGGCTTCGATGCCTTACTCTTAGGGTATGTCCTTGCCGCTGCAGGTGTTGGTGCTGTCGCAGGAACCTCACTATCTTCTCGAGCCGGGGTGCGCTTTGGTATCGGGCGTGCAATGGCTTTTTCTCGAATTCTCTATGGCCCAGCAGTGATCTTGATGGCTCTAGCTCCAGCAGCTAACAACTCCGATTCGTCGTACATAGCTCTCATGTTTGTGATTATAGGCCAGCTCTTTTATGGCTTTGCTATGGGAATTGAAGGTCCTCTTGAAATGGGATATCGACAATATGTCACGCCATCACATTTCCAAGGTCGTATGAATGCCACACTACGATCCATCAACCGTAGTGCAGTCGTTATTGGCGCTCCACTAGGAGGAACCCTCGCTGACGGACTAGGTTTCAAAACAGCTTTATGGATTTCGATAGGTGGCCTCATTTTATGCGGATTATGGTTTAGTCTTTCATCGATGCGAAAAGCTCGAATAGAAGACGCTGAAATCTAAAAAACTGCCGCGATAAATCTATAAATAATGCAAATACTACCTTATAGTACCGTGTTTAAAAATTTCTATAATTTAAAGGCATGAGAATTCTATTTTTAACTTGCTTATTTCTTATGTCATTTTAATAATTTCCAGTTGATACCAAAGTATTTCTACATAAAAGCAACAATCTTTACGATTTAAAAAAGCAGAAGGGATAAAAAAGTCAATGCTATTCTTAATCTATTCTGAGGTACTTCATGAATAAAAGGGAAGGAGTTTTTTAGGAGAGAAGAGAAGTAAAGTATTCAGGAAAAGTCTATTAAAAAGATAAGAACTGGCTTTAAGATTGTTTCGTGAAAGATGGTGTAAAGGAATGAGGTGGAAGCTTAGAATTCCTTTAATCTTATTGACGATGGGGCTAATGTCTAAACTCTATCAACTATTCATAGGTAATGGTTCCTTTTTCAATAGCTTACTCTATATCTTCTTAACAGGTGGAGTGATTTTTATATTGGAACGAACGGGCATTAACAATCAGAAGGTACATTTTTCATTTGGTGTGCAGATTATAATTGCCGGTATATTGGTAGATTATTTCTCATAATAAGATATGATTTTTAGTAAAACGAATGCTCGTACTAAGATGGAGGTGTTTCTAATGAGTTTAACGATTGATAGTAAGATTAATAATGTTTTTATTCATGTATCGAACTTAAAGTACTCAGCCACATGGTATGCGACTTTGATGGGGTTAACAATTAATCAGGAAAAAATTCAATCTCCTGTATTTAATTTACCTGTTACAGGTGAAACAGGATTGACCCTTGATGATCATACAAAAGACCCAAGCTTTGTTTTTAAACCGGCTTCACATGCGATGTTTAATTTGTACACCAGTGATATTGATAAGGCTTATCAATTTGTCATCTCAAATGATATAAAAATAGTAAAAGAAATGGAATGGGTAGGTGATTTGGCTTATTTCCTCATTGCTGACCCTGATGAAAATGTATTGATGCTATGCAATAAGTAAAAAATGAACCCAGTTCGCAAAAAAGAAGCGGACTGGGTTCATTTTTTTATTTGGTTAGTGAATCTTGAGTTGTTTCTGTTGTTGCTCCTTCAAGAAACTTTAAAGCAGCTGTTCCTAGTGTTTTAGCTGCGATAAGAAGGGAGCGCTCATCAATATTAAATCGTGGGTGATGATGGGGATAGGTAATTTGCCAATTAGGATCCTGTGCCCCTGTAAAGAAGAATGCTCCTTTTACATGTTGGAGATAATAAGCGAAATCTTCTCCACCCATAAGCGGAGCACATTCTACTACTTCTGTTACTTCTTCAATTTCCTTAGAGATATTCGCAATAAAAGTTGCCTCTTCTGCATGGTTAACAACAGCGGGGTAGCCCCGTTTGTATTGGTAGTCATAAGTTGCCCCAAATAGCTGGCATGTTGAACTTAAATAGTTATCAAGCTCTTTTTCTATTAAATCACGTGTATCCTCATCAAAGGTTCTTACTGTACCGATTAGTTTAGCTGTATCAGCAATGACATTAAAAGGGTTTAATGCCTCAAAATGACCAACTGAGACGACTGCTGGATGAAGAGGGTTCGCTCGGCGAGAAACAATTTGCTGTGCACTTGCGACAAATTGGGAGCCAACCATCACTGCATCTTTTGTTAAATGTGGTTCAGATCCATGACCACCTTGTCCTTGGATGAGAATATCGAATTGGTCTGCTGCAGCCATAATAGGTCCTTCTTTAACTTGTATCGTGCCAAGAGGGAAGGTTGACCAAATATGTGTGCCAAATATGGCGTCAACACCATCTAAGCAACCATCTTCAATCATAGAAATTGCACCACCAGGGGCAATTTCTTCAGCGAATTGGTGAATAAAAACAATTGTTCCTTCAATGTCTTCCTGGATTTTATTAAGTGCTTTAGCTAAAACGAGTAAAGTTGCTGTGTGTCCGTCATGGCCACAAGCATGCATCGCACCGTCGATTTTTGATTTATATGGAAGGTCATTTTCTTCTTGAATGGCTAATGCATCGAAATCAGCTCGAAGCGCAACTGTTTTACCTGGTTTTCCACCACGAAGCGTAGCCACAACACCCCTGCCACCAACACCGGTACGGACGTCATGACCGAGGTTTTCATGATAATCGGCTATATAAGCAGGTGTTTTCACTTCTTGATACGAGATTTCAGGATATTCATGTAGAAACCGGCGGATAGAAATCATTTCTTCTTCGTACTCTTTTAATAAAGCAAATAATTTTTCCATTACGTGAACGCCTCTTTTCAAAAAGATTTAAATAATTGAATAGTATAATTATAGGAAAATTGAGTCACCAGGTCCAACTGGTAATCCAAGAAGGTACCAAATGGAGAACAGAATAATCCATCCGATGGCAAAACAAATTGAGTAAGGTAATAGGGCAGAGATTAATGTTCCAATCCCAATTGATTTATCATGCTTTCTAGCGAAAGATAATAAAATAGCAAAGTAGGCGAGCATTGGCGTAATCGGGTTCGTTATGGAATCACCAATACGGTAAGCCATTTGTGTAAATGCTGGACTATAACCTAAATACATAAACATTGGTACAAAAATAGTGGCTAAAAGTGCCCATTTGGCTGATGCACTGGCAATTAAAAGATTAATAAATGCACAAATAATAATAAAACCAATTAACATTGGTAATCCTGTGAAATTCATTGCTTGTAAGAGCTCAGCGCCTTTAATAGCAAGAATAGGACCAATATTACTCCAATTAAAGAAAGCAATCATTTGCGCTGCGACAAATGCCAATACAATAAATGGAGCTAAATCAGCAATGGATTTGAACATTTTATCTGCGACATCTTTATCAGATTTGATCGTCTTTGCTCCGATGCCGAAAGCAATAGCTGGTAGTAAGAATAAGAATAGCATAATCGGTACAATACCTGACATAAATGGACTATTGATAAAAGAACCTGTTTCAGCATCTCTTAACCATCCATTTTCAGGAATAACAGCGATAAGTAAAATGGCGATATAAGCAAAAACTGTGATACCAGCCCATTTTAATCCCCGTTTTTCAGCGCTTGTAATTTCTGCAATCGCTTCTACTTTACCATCGTATTTACTAAATCGTGGTTCGACAAACTTAACGGTTACCCACGTAGCTAGTCCAACGAGTAGAAAGGTTGAGGCAATCAAGAAATAATAGTTCATTGTCGGATTACCGATATAATTAGGATCGACCATTTTTGCAGCTTGTTCGGTAATACCAGCTAACAATACATCAAGTGAATTTAGTAGAATATTAGCTGAAAAACCACCACCAACTGCAGCATACGTAGCAATTAAACCTACTAGCGGGCTTCTGCCGACACTCATAAAGATAAGTGCAGCAATAGGTGGGAATACAATAAATGCTGCATCAGCGGCTACGCCACCCACAATTGCTGTAAAAAGAACGACTGGAAGGATGAGCTTCTTAGGTGCACTTAAAACTGATTTTTTCATAACAAGTTGTATAAGACCAGTGGCTTCTGCAACGCCTACGCCAAGCATAGTGACAAGTACTAGTCCTAGTGGAGCGAAGGAGGTGAAATTGCTAACCATATTGGTGAGAATCTGTTCTATCCCTGCTCGGTTGAGAAGATTAATTACTTCTATCGGTTCTCCAGAACTAGGGTCAGTAGCAGAAACACCAATCTTAGCAAGTAAAAAAGATAAAATAAGTATCATACCTGACATGATTACAAATAGTGTGATAGGATCTGGTAATTTATTTCCTGCTCTTTCAATGCTATCGAGGAATCGATCAGTTAATTTCTTTTTAGCAGGTAAAGGTGCTTGTTGTTTTGGAATTGCGCTCATATATACCCTCCTTGTTGATTAACTTTTTTGAAAATTATAAGGGTATTACGAGGAAAAAACTATGTGATGAACTCTAAAAAAAATATATTTATTTAGATTATACTACAAAATTATACACTTTCTGATGATTAAAAGAAGTAGACAAACCTACATATATCATAGGAAGTATGTAATTTCTAACACTTTATCTCACTAATGAATTTAAGTGGTGAAAAATATAAGACTATGGAAATTAAATAGTAAGTAATAAGGGTTTTCTTGTGAAAATTGTAATAAATGGTTAGAAGTTGAAACTTTCACTTGTGGGATTCGTACATCATTATGATGGGAGGGTGTTTGATTAATGAGGTTGATCAAAAGAAAAAAGAGCAAAAAGAAGAAAGAATCCATTTGGGATGTTTTATTTGAAATCGTCTTGTGGATCCCTGAGATTCTATTATGGCCATTAAGAGCTTTATTTTTTCTTGGAAGGAAAACCTACCATTTCTTTATTTCTAATTAAGGAATAAGGTTCTTACTTCCCTTTCTTTCTTTTTTCTTATAATATGGTATTGGTGAAAAGAATAGGACATTGTTTACAGCATGATAAACAGTTTATAAATAAAAGGTAGGTATAGGATGGAACAATTGATATTAGATCTTGTAAATTGGTTTAAAGATTTATCATATATAGGTATTTTTCTTGCTCTTTGTATTGAATTTATTCCGGCTGAAGTTGTTTTGCCGTTGGCTGGTTTTTGGGTGTCTGAAGGAGACATGTTGTTCTGGGGTGTAGTCATTGCCGGCTCTTTAGGTGGTGTTGTCGGCCCGCTTACATTATATGCAGTGGGTCGTTACGGTGGTAGACCTATATTAGAAAAGTACGGCAAGTATTTTTTTATGTCCCCAGAGAATTTAGAGAAGGCGGATGCGTTTTTTGCTAAACACGGGGCATTTGTTGCTTTTTCTGCTCGTTTTCTTCCAGGGGTGAGAACAGTGATTTCTGTCCCTTGTGGGATGGCAAAAATGAATCCTTGGGTTTTCTCACTATATACATTATTAGCGATGACCCCGATTACATTCTTTTATGTTTACTTAGGTGTACAATTAGGCGAAAATTGGTCAGATGTAAAACCAATACTAAACCAATATCTTGTTCCAATTGGTATAGTACTCGTTATTTTGTTTGTCATCTATTTGCTTATAAAAAGAAGGAAAAATCAAAAAGCAGAATCCCTTTCAGATTTCTTAGGAAAAAAATAAAAATGAAAAGCAATGACTTCAACTGATTGATTAGTGAGGTCATTGCTTTTTTATTTTAAAAACAAAAATTCTCGAAATTTAAAAGTCGATCAGTTATTTGCAGAATGTGACCAATCATATTAGCAGGCACACACGGAGACAGATACAAGTAGTGAATACGCGCAGAAAACCAAAAGAGAAGGAAAAGAATTGCGCGCAAGTAACGTATATGCGCATAAATGATAAGGAAAGGGAGGGAATTGCGCGCAAGTAACGTATACGCGCACAAGGCAAAAGAAAAAAGGCAGAGAATTGAGCGCAAGTAGTGAATACGCGCACAAGACAAAAGAAAAAGGCAGAGAATTGCGCGCAAGTAGTGAATACGCGCAAAAGACAAAAGAAAAAGGCAAAGAATTGCGCGTAAGTAGTGAATACGCGCACAAGACAAAAGAAAAAGGCAAAGAATTGCGCGTAAGTAATGAATACGCGCAAAAGATAAAAGAAAAAGGCAAAGAATTGCGCGTAAGTAGTGAATACGCGCACAAGACAAAAGAAAAAGGCAGAGAATTGCGCGCAAGTAATGTATAC